>JAYPSS010000015.1:4296-13351 GCA_038133115.1 Flavobacteriaceae bacterium
CCTGGTGATCGAATTGCATTTAAAACGGGAGAGAAGTTCGTTGGAAACAAGGAGGCGGTTTATATGACCTATCCCGAATTTCCAAGAGATGTTAAGCCTGGAGAGCGCGTTCTTCTCGATGATGGAAAGTTAATTTTTAGAGTGGTTGAAACCAACGGTACAGACACTGTTGTTGCTGAGGTTGAACAAGGAGGGCCATTAAAATCGAAGAAGGGGGTTAATCTTCCTAATACGAATATTTCGCTTCCGGCACTTACTCCTAAGGATATCGAGGATGCGATCTTCGCAATTTCACTTCAGGTCGATTGGCTTGCGCTTTCTTTTGTTCGTCACGCACAAGACATCAAAGACCTTCAAGAACTGATTACAAAGCATTCAGATTATAAGATTCCGATCATCTCTAAAATCGAAAAACCAGAAGCAATTACCAACATAGACGAGATCGTTGCCCTTAGTGATGGTATTATGGTTGCACGTGGTGATTTAGGGGTTGAAGTGCCTGCTGAAGAAGTTCCTTTGCTTCAGAAGCAACTTGTTCAAAAGTCAAAAGAAGCACGTATCCCGGTAGTAATCGCTACGCAGATGATGGAGACCATGATAGACAGCTTAACACCTACGCGTGCTGAAGTAAACGATGTTGGAAATTCTGTTATGGATGGAGCCGATGCGGTTATGCTTTCAGGAGAGACTTCTGTAGGACAATATCCGGTTGAGGTAGTTGCTAAAATGGCATCCATCATTCGTGCGGTTGAAAACGTAGATACGTTCTGTGCTCAAGCTAAGCCTTCACTTATTCGTACCAATCGCTTCGTTTCAAAAGCCGTGTGTCATCACGCTGCGCTACTAGCTAATGAGGTTGAGGCGAAAACGATTATGACCCTTACGAACTCTGGTTATACCGCGTTTCAGGTGTCTTCTTGGAGACCAAAATCATTCATTTTGGCTTTTACCGATAACCGTAGAATATTAGGACGCCTAAATCTTCTTTGGGGAGTTTACGCTCATTACTATGACGGATACGCTTCTACCGATGAAACGGTGGAAGACATCATAGGTATCGCAAAGGAGAACGAATATCTTAAGAAAGGAGATATGGCGGTAACCTTGACCTCTATGCCTATAGAGAAAAAAGGAAAGGTAAACAGTCTTCGGGTTACAGAAGTAGATTAAGCTTCTGCGATGAAGCCTGAGATCGAACGTAAATTTCTACTAACCACTGAAGAAGCTTTAGCCTTAAAAGCTGAGGCTACTCATAGGAAAGAGTTGAGGCAAGGCTATCTTGCCGAGGGAGCGCACGTTATTTTACGCGTTCGTATTTCTGACCATAACGCTTATTTAACGATTAAGGAAAAAGCTAAGGGTAGTTCGAGATTAGAGTTCGAAACGCCGATTGAGTTATCTGATGCAGAAAAGCTACTCGACCTTTGTCCTAATCAGATTAAGAAAACGAGACATCTGATCAAACGAGACTATTTGATAGAACTTGACGAATTTCATGCCGCCAATGAGGGACTCTGGCTTGCTGAGATTGAGTTCGATTCTATTGAGGAGTCTAATAGTTTCGTTCCCTCTGCTGAGTTAGGGAAAGAGGTTACCGATGACTACCGGTACTATAACTCTTATCTAGTGGACCACCCCTATACCCGTTGGTAAGTTTTAGTGGAGTCCCTTAAACTGCTCTAAAAAACGAAGGTCATTCTCGCTAAGCAGTCTGATATCCGGGATTTGATGTAATAATAAGGCGATTCGATCGATACCCATTCCGAATGCGTATCCTGAGTATTCTTCAGGGTCGATTCCACAGTTTTTCAGAACATTAGGATCAACCATTCCGCAACCCATGATTTCTAACCATCCGGTACCCTTGGTCATACGGTAATCGGTTTCAGTTTCAAGACCCCAGTACACATCTACCTCGGCACTAGGTTCAGTGAATGGGAAATAAGAAGGTCGAAGACGAATCTCTGATTTACCAAAAAGCTCGGTCGTAAAGTATTGAAGGGTTTGTTTTAGGTCAGCAAAGGATACATTTTTATCGATGTATAGACCTTCGATCTGATGAAAGAAACAATGTGATCTAGCCGAAATAGCCTCGTTTCTGTACACTCTTCCTGGCGAAATGGTGCGAATAGGAGGCTTGTTTTCTTCCATAAAACGCACCTGAACTGATGAGGTATGTGTTCTGAGAAGAATGTCCGGATCGGTTTGAATGAAGAAGGTGTCTTGCATATCTCTTGCCGGATGGTGATCAGGCAAATTGAGAGCAGTGAAATTGTGCCAGTCATCTTCGATTTCTGGTCCTTCAGAAACGGTAAAACCAATCGTTGAAAAAATGTCGATAATGCGGTTTCTAACAATAGAAATAGGGTGTCTAGATCCGACTTCGATTGGAAATCCTGGCCTGGTAAGATCTTGTTTTGGCGTCGATTTTCGCTCGTTAGATTTCAGTACTGCCTTTTGCTCATCGAGTTTTTCTTGAACTTTTGTTTTAAGTTCATTGACTACCTGTCCGAAGGCTTTTTTTTCTTCAGGAGCAACCGATTTAAAGGCGGCGAAAAATGTGTTTAGTAATCCTTTCTTTCCCAGATATTCTAGGCGAAACGATTCTAGAGCCTCAGCAGATGAAGCTTCAAACTGTTCGACTTTTTCTATGTGGCCTTTAATTTCCTCGATCATGATTCTGAAATATTCGACAAATTTAATAAAACCTCTGAGAGGCCTTTGAATGTGAATGATTATAAATGATTATTTTAGAGAAAAATGAATTTTAATGAATAATTTGAAGTCTGATTTTCCAGCTAGTATTGTTGTTTTCTTTGTTGCCTTACCTCTTTGTTTAGGGATTGCGTTAGCCTCAGGAGCCCCCCTAATATCTGGGCTTATTGCAGGAATCGTAGGAGGTATTATCGTAGGTTCTTTAAGCGGTTCGCAAATTGGGGTAAGTGGTCCAGCAGCAGGTTTAGCTGCAATCGTACTTACAGCTATCACCAGTTTAGGAGGTTTCGAGACTTTTTTGGTTGCCGTGATTTTAGCAGGAATCTTTCAGATTATTTTAGGAGTAATGAAGGCTGGTGTCATTGGGTATTTCTTTCCAGCATCAGTCATCAAAGGAATGCTTTCAGCCATTGGAATCATCATTATTCTTAAGCAAATACCCCATTTTTTCGGTTATGATGCAGACTGGGAGGGAGACCTCAGCTTTATCGAGGCGGATGGCAGCAACACCTTTAGTCGTCTTCTTATGACGGTGAAACAAATTAGCACCGGCTCTACCGTCATTTCTGTTATTTCTTTAGCTCTACTTATTCTGTGGGATAAAGTACTTATTCACAAGGGGTCAATTTTCAGAATTGTTCAAGGCCCTATCGTCGCAGTTGCACTGGGAATTATTTACTCTATATCCTTTGCAGGAGATGCTACTTTAGGAATTTCACCTGAGCATTTAGTAGCCGTGCCTATCTTCGATTTAGGTGCTGGAATAACGAGTCAACTCACCTTTCCAGACTTTGCCGCAATTCAAAATACTGAGGTTTGGATAGTTGCAATTACCATATGCGTAGTAGCAAGTTTAGAAACCCTACTTTGTGTGGAGGCAACAGACAAATTAGATCCACATAAAAGAGTAACTCCAACGAATCGAGAATTATTTGCGCAAGGTGTGGGTAATGTCGTTTCTGGCGCCATTGGAGGCCTCCCAATTACTCAAGTAATTGTTCGAAGCTCGGCCAATATTCAATCTAGAAATAAGACCAAGGCATCTGCTATTATTCATGGATTTCTATTACTTATTGCCGTATTTATTCTACCAAATGTGATTAATCTTATACCCTTATCAGTTCTAGCTGCTATACTGTTAATGGTAGGATATAAATTGGCTAAACCTGCGCTATTCAAATCTATGTATCGTCTAGGGAAAAAGCAGTTTGTTCCTTTTATCGTTACGATTGTAGGTATTGTGTTTACCGACCTATTGGTAGGTATCATTATGGGTCTTGCAACCTCTCTTGTAATTATTCTTCTCGAAAGCTTTAACAACTCTCACTTCATGCATTTGAAGAAAGAAGAGAGCTTAAGTAGTATTGTGTTAGCCGAAGAGGTGACCTTTTTTAATAAAGCAGCGATTCTAAAATCTCTTCAAGAAATCCCTAATGGAAATAAGCTCGAAATTGATTTTAGAGGAACAGTGTTCATCGATTACGACGTTATCGAGATTCTTCATGAATTTCAAGAAAAGGCTTCAGAAAGAGACATCTCAATAACCTTCATCTTTGAAAATGAGAAGGTAGAGTCGCCAACGAATTTAATTGAGCGACTTTTAAACAAGAGAAAAGTTCAAGCGTAGTAGAGGCTTAATCGAGGAAACTCACTTTACCTGTACCAACATCGTACATGGCTCCTACAATAGTGATTTTACCCTCTTCTTCTAAGCGTCTTAGAACGTTAGATTTGATTCGGATATCCTCTACCGAGCGGTAGACGTTATTTTTAGCCACTTCGTTGACAAAGTCCAAATTCGAAGAGTTACGATCTGCTGGATCTGTTGGCTCTGTAGTCTCCATAACAGAGGCATTAATCTTTGAAAGAAGACTAGTTAGGTTGCCCAATTCGACATGATCACAGGCTCCTTTTACTGCTCCACAAGAAGTATGTCCGAGAACTACTACGGCTTTAGAGCCCGCGGCTGCACAGCCAAACTCTAGACTTCCTAGAATATCTTCATTGATAATATTTCCTGCTACGGTGGCAACGAAAAGTGATCCAATTCCTTGATCAAAAACCGAGGTTACTGGCACTCGTGAATCAATACACCCTACGATACATGCGAATGGATATTGGCCACTTGCTGTAGCCTCTACTTCAGACATTAAATCTCTTTCTTTCATTGCACCATTTAAGAAGCGTTCGTTCCCTTCGATTAGGAGGTTGATTGCTTCAGACGGACTCATTTTTGCTTGACTTTCTGCTGTTTGTACAGGCATGTGTATAAAATTTAAAGTTGCCTAGAATATAGTAATTTTCGGGAGAAGAGTTTTTATTCTTTAATAAATCGTATTGAAGAAGTGACGATCCAACCCGATTGACCGTTGGCAATTTCGATTTTTTGAAATTCTTCAAAAGACTCCACCGGCTTTACTTTGGTGCCTTCGTGTAACTCAAAAGCAACCGGAGCGTCTATTTTTGGGTCGCTAAGTACAGTTACCGCCGGTTCAAATACAATAGCGTAATTCTCTGAGCGTTCTATTTTTCGAATAAATAGAAGTGTTAAAAAGGCCATTAAGGCAATAATCAGACTAGGCGCAGCTAATTTCCTTAAACGAGGTTTTATAGTTTTTGCAACGGCAAATAATAGAGCGAAAATAAGACTAGTCACAGCCCAACCTTCACTGTTCATAAGGTTTAGTAGAAATTTATAAACTCGTTTTATAATAGAGTCGGGTAAGGGTTCAATTCGATCAATTCGTTGATTCTCTGCAAACTGCAAATTCGTTAGTAGGTCAACATCCTTCTTGAAGTGCAGTAACCCCTTTTCGTAATAGAGAATGCTCGATGCTGTTTGACCGTTTTTATAATAGGCGTTACCTAAATTTAAATAGACTTCTTTCGAATGTAACCCTTCAGCTAACACCTCCTGGTAAGCTTTTATGGCAACATCATAATCCTCTTCGAGATAGGCTTTGTTACCGGCCTCGAAGGCTACTATTCCTTTCTCAAAACCAGCTTCTTGTGCGGTAATCGTTAGGCTTAAAAAAAGTACAATAAGTAGGGTTACGCTTCGCATGAGTTTATAAAAGATCGTCAATTATATGATGAAGTATTTTTAAATCTTCTTCGAATGGAGCACTTGCCGAACCACTGTACCTAACCATAAGAATTCGATCGTTAATGGTATTTATTCGCTCAATTAGGTGGGTATCCGTATCTAGTGTTCGAAGTTTATCTTCTCGCTCCTGTTTAGAGGCCGTAGATAAATCGACTCCTGAATACTTTTCTAGACATAAGAATAGAATTTCAGAAGCGATAGAATAGAATTCAGCGTTTTGTTCTTTGGCTAGTTTGTCTGCTCGTTTTAAAAGCGCCCTGATTTTTTTCGGAAGCGCCTTTTTAGCCCCCTGACCCGAAAATCCTAGACTCGCCTTAAAAGTGTTTATGATGAAACTTATGCTGAATCCTAAAATAACTAGTAGCGCCAGTATGAAATAATAGGTGTTACTTTCAAACCAGGGAGAACTAACCATCGTAACCAGGCTTGTTTGATAAGCATTCGATTTAAACCCAGAAGTAGCTGGGGTGTTTTTCTCTGCTATTGGTGCTATTGCGCTTGTACTAGGAAGGAGTGTACTTCCTTCTACAGTAAGATCAAAAGGATCACTACTTAGTGTTTTGTAGCTTTTTGAATTCGGATCGAAGTAGGTAAACTCAAGTGGGTCGACAGGATAGCTACCTGCATATCTAGGAACAACAGTATAGGAGTTGGTCACTGACCCGTTCATACCTTCTCTGTTTACTCTAACGTTATCGGTATATTCGGGATCGTACTTTTCGAGTGCTGAGGGTAAACTTAATTCAGGGATAGCAAGTAATTTGAGATTCCCTTTCCCATTAATTTTAACCTTGATCTGAGTTGATTCGTTGGCCTTTAAGCTGGTTCTGCTTGCATCTACTGACAGCTCAAAATCTCCTACCGCTCCACTAAAATTTAAAGGCTTCCCTTCTTCTGGCAACTCCCTCACATTGATACTTAGATCACCCGCTTTAACTGTTTTTGTTGCCGACCTCATAATCGGATCACCAAAGAAGTCTCTTCTCCCGGTCGGTATTTGAACATAGAGTTCAAGTGCAAAAGGATCTAAGGCTAACGAACCAGATTTTTGAGGGTATAAAACCACGGTTTTTAAATCTACCGCGTTGAAACTTTCGTTTCTGAAGGTGGTTCTTCGTGTTTCGTATTCTTTTATAGGCAGGTCTTGACTCCAGAAATTTTTATAGGTAGGATTCTCAACAGGGATAAAATTATTGATGTAAACTCTCGGAGAAAAATAAAGGGTATAGGTCACCAAAACCCCTTGATTTAGATAGGGTTTGTCATTAGATAGTGTCGCAACGAGGTAAAGGCTTTCATCGGCGATGTCTTGTGCGGTCTTTGGTGCATTAGGGTTATCGATGGGCTCTGTTACCAAAACTGTTTTAGGGTCAGTGGTATAAACAGTATTATCGATGGTTATTGACGCACTATCAATGATTAATTGTCCTTGCTTCTTGGGTCTAAGAACATAGGTGTACGATTTAGAAAAACTCCGCTTGCCATTTATAAAAGAAGAGCTGATCGATTGTGAAGGACCCATGAGTACCTCGAAATTATCAAAGGAAGGTGCCTCAAAGAAGTCACCATCCTTATTCATTTCAAAAGAAACTCTAAGGCGTTCGTTTTGGCCTAGTTTAGCTTTACTCAGGACCGCTTCGAACTTGATGTCATTATCCTGAGCCTTTGCGACTAAACTAAAAAGAGAAAATAAGAGTACTGCCCAGCGTTTCATCACCAATCTTTTTCAACTTTCAATTTACGACCTTGAACCTTTTTAGCGTTCATTTTTTCTTGCACCTTATTCTCTTCATTTTGAAGCGCCTGTAAAAGGTTTTCTATCTGTTGCTTAGAAAGTTCCTGAGGCTTAGGATTACCTTGAGGCTGCTTGTCTTCTGGTCGTTTTCCTTGTTCCTGTTTTTGATCTCCTTGGCCTTTTTTCTGTTCTTCTTTTTCAGAACCCTCCCCCTTTTCATCCTCTGACTCTCTCTCTTTTTCTTTGGAGTCTCCTTGATCACCTTCTTTTTCTTGATCACCCTCTTTATCCTTCTGATCGTTCTCTTTATTTTCCTCGTTTTCTTGTTGCTCTTGTTGCTCTTGATCTTGGTTTTGGTCTTGATCCTGATTCTGTTCTTGCTGCTGCTCTTGCTCTTCTTTTTTCTTTTTTGCTAAGGCGAGATTATACCGAGTTTCTTCATCTGTGGGGTTATTTCGCAGCGCCTGTTTATAGGCTTCTATAGCATTATCGTACTCTTCCTTTTGCATATAAACATTGCCTATGTTGTGGAATGCTTTATGGGAGAGATCGGGCTGTGAGCTTCGATTTGCGGCCTCTTTTAGGTGTCCAAAAGCTTCCTCAATGTGATTCTCCTGATAGAGTGTTGTTCCAAGATTATAAGGAGCCTCAGCATAAGTGGTATCAATAGCGGATGCTTTTCGAAATAACTGTTCTGCCTTTGTTGGAGCACTTATCTTATCGATTCCACTATTGTTGAGTTTTTCAACTTCTAAACGTTGGCCATTTGCAACGAGCCCGATGAATACGACGATATGAAAGAGTAATTGCTTTCTCATTTTCGAAACCATAGTAGTTTACGCTCAGGAATTAAGAATTCAATGACTAAAATAACAAAGGCAATGGCGATGAACCATTGAAATTGATCTTTATAGTTAGAGTAGGTCTGCGTTTCAAAAGCAGTTTTATCTAGTTGCGCTAGAAAATCACTAATGGCCGATATCGTTGATTCAGTGGTTGGGCTATCGATATAAATACCATCGGTGTTCTCAGCCAATTTCTCTAAAACGTCTTTGTTTAGCTTTGAGATGACTACATTGCCTTCACTGTCTTTTTTAAAGCTGCCTTTTGCTATTCCGCTTTCGGGAATTGGCCCTCCAGAGGCGGTACCTGTAGCGACGGCGATGATTTGAATGTTCGCCTGTTTGGCGGTTTCGGCGATGATATCTACTCCTGTCTCATTGTGATCTTCTCCGTCAGACAATAAAATGAGCACTCTGCGGGTCTCGGCATTTGGGTCAAAAAAAGTACCCGCAAGTTTGACAGCTTCTAGGATAGCTGTTCCTTGAGAAGACATCATGTCTGTATTTACTCCTTTAAGGAACATACGAGCGGCTCCATAGTCGGTTGTTATAGGGAGCTGAGGGAAGGCAGAGGCTGCGTAAGTAATAATTCCGACACGGTCTCCCTTGAGTTCAGAAAGTGTTTCTGCAACAATGCGTTTTGCCTTTTCTATACGA
>JAYPSS010000015.1:13451-14951 GCA_038133115.1 Flavobacteriaceae bacterium
CCTATGAAAAGTAGGGTGATCAGCAGAACAACGATCCCGCCTATAGTGAGGTATTGGGTATGTTCGACTAACATCATGACAGGGCTTCTCTAAAAAGGGTGTGACGTAAGATTAGTTCAAGAGCAAGTAGACTTAAGGCTAGGAATACCCAAAATCTAAAATGCTCCTCGTAGGTGTAATAACTAAACTCTTCAATTTCGCTCTTTTCGAGCTCGTTGATTTGATCGTAGATGGCTTCAAGACTTTGGTTGTCAGTGGCTCTGTAGTAGCTTCCGCCTGTAAGTTCTGAAACGCTTTTAAGGAGCTCTTCATCGATTTCTACCGAACGCATTCCGTATCTGAACGAACCGTCTGGATTGTAGGCAATGGGGCTTAAAGCATTGCCGTTGGTTCCTAGACCAATCGTATAAATTTTGATACCATACTCGAGGGCGAGATTGGCAGCAGTTTCAGGCTCTATGAATCCGCTATTATTCACACCGTCTGTAAGCAAGATGATGATCTTTGAAATTGCATCACTCTCTTTTAGTCGGTTCACTGCGGTTGCGAGACCCATCCCGATAGCGGTTCCGTCCTCAATAGCTCCGAAGGTTAGCTCAGAAAGTGCAGTGAGCGTAATTGCGGTATCGGTGGTAAGGGGTGTTTTTGTATAGCTTTCTCCGGCATATACAACGAGTCCGATACGGTCGCTTTTACGGTCTCTAACGAAGTCTGATGCCACTTCTTTCAAGGCTTCAAGACGGTTTGGTTGCAAATCTTTGGCGAGCATACTCGAACTCACGTCGATTGAAAGGACGATATCTATACCACTAGAAGTTTTCGTCTTGGTGTTTACTCCAGAGGTTTGAGGCCTTGCTAGTGCCATGATCAGCGATGCTAGGGCTGCGATACGGAGTATCCAAATCAAAGGGCGTAGTTTCGATTTTAGACCGCTTGACCGCTTAACACTGGTAGAAAAATTGAAAAAGACAGATTCTTTTGAGGCACTCTTAAGCTTCCACAACACAAGTAGTAATAGGATTGCGAAAAGGGCAAACCA
Source organism: Flavobacteriaceae bacterium (assembly GCA_038133115.1). Taxonomy (GTDB): domain Bacteria; phylum Bacteroidota; class Bacteroidia; order Flavobacteriales; family Flavobacteriaceae; genus UBA3478. The sequence continues at coordinate 14,491 of JAYPSS010000015.1, forward strand.
CTCAGGATTTTTATATGGAGCTAACAGTACTTCTCTCATAATTCGGTAGTTACTTTTATAGACTCCATTATTCTTGCGGCTATTTGTTCAGCCCAACGATCTCCTGTTGGGTAGGTAATGACCACTTCTTGAGAAAACCCTTTTCCTCCAAAAATAAGATGATCGAAGGATCGTTCATTCTTAGCTGCGTCTAGCGCAGTTCCGAATGAATGATAACCCGTGACCTCCTCTTTGGTGTTGTAGATTTCTGACTTGGGTAAAATGGTCGAAAAACCTTCTTCTTCAAATCGAATCAGCTGCGCTTCTGAAAGAGCAACGAAGTCAATTTCTGATTCACTTTCGCTTTTTTCAATTCGGATAGAGACGGTTAAATATTCATTAAGGGTCCAACTAAATTCATCCTCGTTTCTGATTAATGCCTCTGGAGATTCGATACTTACTGGAGGAAAGCCATAACTTGA
>JAYPSS010000016.1:0-14850 GCA_038133115.1 Flavobacteriaceae bacterium
ACCCCAGAAAAGATACTGCCGATGAAGAATCCGTAGGCTGAGCGAATCTGATACGAGGGTATAAAAAGTACTCGATCACTCTCACTGAAAAAGAAAAACCCTAAAAGCAGAACAATGACCGAGCTGATGGCAATAGCTGATGACTGAGCATCTTTCGCTAGCCATTCTCTGCGCTTCCATAGGATTAATCCTACCACGAGGCTAAAAACAAGAGCTACTGAAATGAGGAATGTTTTAGGTCCTAACAAATAGGAATCAGGAGCTTGCAGAAGATAGCTGTAAACCACCCCAACGGTACTTATGAATACCCAGACTAGAATGAGATGAATCATCCATCTTTCGAGTTTCCATGCGCGAAGACTTTTATCGCTCAATTGTCTAAAGGGATCTCCTGCAGTCTCGGCAAGACCACCGCATCCGCAAACCCATGAGCAGTACCATCGTTTACCAAATTTATAGGTCAGAATAGGTGTAATCACCAGTGTGCTAAGAATGCCAAAGATCAAAAGTGCAGTTCCTAGGCTGCCGTTTTGTAGAAATCCATCTAATTGGTAGCCGTCGAACAGATAGTAATTCAAAGGCCAAATGCTCTTCAAGTCGTAATAGGGCAGGTCTCCATTCAGTCGAGCCATCATCTCGGGTATCAGAAACGCGAAAATCGTCTGAAAAAAGATGACGCTATAGGTTCGGTATTTTTGGTATTTCGAGTGCTTGTATTTTACAATAAACTTAATTCCGAAGAGTACGATGGCAAGAGTGTAAAGCACTCCGTACACGAACCATTGCGAAGCCTTTTTCCCACTCAACTCCTCGCTTAAAGGGTCGAAAAGTCGAATAAGTCCCTCTAGACGTTCAGGATAAAAGTAGAGGATGACATAAAACGCGGTTAGAATCACTCCGACCACCCAAGCGACAATGCCTCTTGAAGTTAAGGATTGGTACCCCACACCGTTGTTTTTAATACCAGGAGGTAAGCCTGAATAGCTAGAGAAGGTATAACCGATGACTCCAATACTGATGAGTCCTAGACCGAGAAAAAGTCCTGTTGATTTGAGCAATGAGGCGGTGAACCCCGCAAGGATTAAAATCGCTAGGCCAGACAGACCCATATAGGTAAACACCTTTTGTATACTAGTGGTTCTGTACGAATGCATGCTTAATCTGTTTGTAGTATCGATGACTAAATTCTGGATCGAAATGCGCCTCTTCTAAGCGGTCAATTACCTCTTTAATGTTAGTAGTCGTTTCAATCCAACTGCTGATTATTCGATGATTCAGTCGGATTCCAAAAGTGTTGATTCCTAAAAATGCCCTGGATGATTTGTCATAGGCGAAGGTCATCGCTCTCTCATCGGTCTCCCAATGAAAATGTTGTTCGCTCTCTGGTTGCAATGCTTTTGGATGGACTTTGCCATAGGTCTGGTATTCAAGATCGAAAAACTTTGCTGAGTTGTACCATATACCGGGGTTATATGGAGTTGGTTCGCCAGAAAAAGTCTGAGCAAGGGTTTCTCCCATCATTTTACCGGTATACCATACGGGCTCGATTGCTGAACGATTCGAAAGTGGATTTCTAAGCTGAGCACAGTCGCCGATGGCGTAAATCGAGGGGTCTGAGGTTTTTAGATATTCATCGACCAGTATCCCTTTGTCTAATTCTAATTGGCTCGTTTTTAAAAACTCAATGTTCGGACGTACCCCGGTAGTAATTCCGACCAAATTGCACGAAATCGTCTCGCCTTTTTTGGTTTGAATCGAAGAGACGCGACCGGTCTGATTTGCACTTATTTCTAGAAGTTCATCTTCTTTAATCAAATTTAGGTGGTGCGATTGGATGTGCCTTTCTACGAACTTCGCATCAGATTCTGGTAAGTGGCTTGACCAGAAAAAGTTTTCTCTAATAATTAGGGTGGTTTTTATTTGGCGACTAAGAAGCATTTCGCAGAGCTCGACGCCAATTAATCCGCCCCCAATCACAACGGCTTCGGGACAAGCAGAAGCATTTGGAGCCCATTTTTCTAATTTTTCTAAATCGCTTAAATGGTAGAGCCCTAAGACTCCTTCAGCTTCTTGCCCTTTCCAATCGTAAAAGGCAGGTTTTGAGCCGGTCGCAATCACTAGTCGATCATAGAATAGTTGCTTTACGTCTCCTTCGCTGGTTTGAAAGGACAGCTCTTTATTTTCTGGGCGAATCACTAAAACCCGGCCTTTGACTCGCTGAATGGGAGATTGGTCCCAATGCTCTCTAGAAACGGGTTCAAGCTGCGCTTTGGTTAAATGTCCCATGTAGACATACATCAGGGCGGTTCGAGAGAAGAAATAAGAGCTTTCATCAGAGATCAGGGTCACTGAAGCAGTCCCTTTCTCAGCTAACTGAAGTGCTAGAGTACTTCCTGCAATACCATTGCCGATAATGACGATTTTCTCATCCATTAACAGCAGCCTCCTCCTCTGTAATGATAAGTTGACTCGCTAATATGAATGTCGGCATTTAAACCACCCAGTTGAGCGGCCGTTTTATCGCAGACTGCGAGTGGTTGGTGCTTTAAAAGAAGGTGGCCTTTATCATCATCAAAGTACTCCTCTTCTCCGTAGTAAATGGCGGTTTTACCCGTAAAAATACACGGCCCATCTGGGGGCATCGGATCTTTAATCGCACACACTTCAGCCGATTCAATATGTATCAGCTGATCGGTCGAATAATGTTTAGGATCAAGAATGCGATACGAGTGCCTTGCTCTCACCTCGATAGTACCAAAGCCAGCGTCGGTAAGTGCCTTGAGGTAGTCTTTTAGTGGAATAGCTCCGCTCAAACACTCTGCTCGTAAGCGGTCATCGTTTCGAAGAGTCTCAGACATCGGTTGTTCACAAATAGGATCACTCATAACGAGTCTACCGTGAGGCTTTAATACTCGATACATTTCTGCGATGGCCTTTTTAAGATCCTCTGCTTTGAAAATATTAAACAGGCAATTTTGTGCAGCAATATCAACAGATTCATCTTCAATAGGCAAGTTTAGCGCATCGCCTTTTTTGAGTTCGATAAAATCACTTTTGAACCATTCATTTTCTTTCTCAGCCACTAAGAGATTCTCTTCTGCCGCCTGAAGCATTCTGTCGACGGAGTCTACCCCGATAATATTCCCCTTTTCTCTAGAGAAATAAGCGAACTGAAGCAGTTCCATGGCCCCGCCTACTCCGACATAGAGTATTTTAGGATTGCCCACCAAATCAGAAGCTGAAACTGTTGTTCCGCATCCGTAGTTCATTTCTTGCATCCGTTTAGGAATCGACAAGCCAGGAAACTGCCATATCGGGCTGGTGGTGCAGCACAAACCTATCTCAGGGGTTTCAGCAGCTTTAGTGTATAAATCATGAGTGGCGTCTAGATAACTCATTAAACAACTGATTTAAAAAGTTGGATAAGTTTTGGTTCGCTGGCCTTTGCGATTTCCATGATTTCTGGCACGTTTATGGGTTGAAGATGATCAGGGTCACATTCATCGGTAAGCACTGAAATCGCTATTACAGGAAGGTTGAGTTGGTTGGCCACAATGACCTCAGGTACCGTACTCATACCAACCGCATCAGCACCTAGAATTCTCAGCATTCGATACTCGGCACGAGTTTCGAGTTGAGGCCCTATAACGGCGGCATAAACACCACGGTGAAGTTTTATTCCAACACTGCTTGCCTTTTCTTCTACTATTTTTGAAAGTTCTGTATCATACGGACAAATCATATCTACAAATCGGGGCCCAAATTCACTCACATTTGAGAAGGCAAGTGGTGATCCCCCTTGTAGGTTGATATGGTCGTCTATAAGTAATAAATCCCCTTTTCTGTAATCGGGATTAATGGCTCCTGCAGCGTTCGACACTAAAAGTTTATCAATTCCTAGAGCGTGCATTACCCGTATCGGATACGTCAGCTCCACAAAGTCATAGCCTTCATAGAGGTGAAATCTTCCTTGCATGACAACCACCTTTTTGCCCTGCAGCGTACCATAAAGTAGTTTTCCTGAGTGGTATTCAACAGTGGATATAGGGAAGTAAGGAATATGGTGATAATGTGCTATCGCTTCAATGGTTATTTCATCGACAAATTGACCAAGACCGGTGCCTAAAATGATACCGACCTCTGCATCTCCGAATCCTTTGGAATGCAAGAATGTCAGAGATTCTTTTAATACATCTTCTGTTAACATAGCCTCTAAATTACGACTATTTTGGGCGGATATTAAGCCTTCACCAACCTATTTAAGTTTGCTGAAACGCAGGTCTTCTACGGTGTCAATATCTCGTAACTCGTCTATGAGTTGAACTTTCAGTGAAAGTTGTTGGGCCCTTTCTAGCGTTTGTTTTAAGACCTTTTCAGTGCTCCAAGAAATCTCATTAAACAAGTCGGGCGTTTCCTTTTTCAAGCCAATGAGATAATAACCACCATCACAACTAGGACCTATTACTGCATCATTACTTTGGAGTGCATCGAAAGCTTTAGAAATGAGTGTTGAGGTTAACTCAGGTAGATCACAACCAATTAGGACTACTGATTGATGGTTTTTGAAGAGCTCTTTGAATGCGGTAGACATTCGTTGACCAAGATCTTCTCCCTGCTGACTGATAAAGCTAGTTTTAGAAGCGGTAAATAGATCTTGCTCTTGAAGAGTAGATCGCATTTTTTCTATAGAATCTTCTACAGCGCTCGTTAAGAATAGATATCTCGAAGAAGAGAAGAGCCTGGTCTCTTCATCTGTAATTTTCAAAAGATCAAGATAGATCTCTAAAGCCTTCTGTTCCCCTACACTGGCAGCAAGACGAGTTTTTACAAACCCTCTCTCAGGTGTTTTACAAAAGATGGCAAGTGCCTGTGTATCGGTCATTTTTGTGTGATTGGAGAGGTGGGGTAAATGAATTTGTATATTTTCAACCAAAATAGCCCAATGATGAGCATTAGAAAAGTTTTTATCGCGAGTTTTGCACTGCTATTTGGTGCATGCAGCACAACGACCACTATGAATTATAACGAGCCTTACCGATTACAATATCATTTTTCTCCTCCACAGAAATGGATGAACGATCCGAACGGATTAATCTTTGAAAACGGAACCTACCATTTATTCTATCAGTATTATCCTGAGGATATTGTCTGGGGGCCAATGCACTGGGGGCATGCGGTAAGTAAGGATTTGATTCATTGGGAAAACAAACCTATTGCACTGTTTCCTGATGAGCACGGATATATTTTCTCAGGGAGTGCGGTCTACGATAAGGAGAACACTTCGGGTTTAGGTACCACCGAAAACCCACCGCTCATTGCCATTTTTACCTATCATAAAATGGAGGCTGAGAAGGCAGGTGAAATCGACTATCAGACTCAAGGAATCGCTTACAGTCTTGACCACGGCGACACTTGGACTATGTACCAAAACAATCCAGTCATTACTAACCCTGGAGTGAAAGACTTCAGAGATCCTAAGGTTTTCTGGCACGAAGCGTCTTCATCATGGATCATGAGCCTAGTGGCCGGCGATCACCTTCAACTCTTTCGTTCCTCGAACCTGATTGATTGGGAGCTCAGTTCGACCTTCGGTCAAGGGATAGGTGCTCATGGTGGGGTTTGGGAATGCCCTGATCTTTTCGAGCTAGAGCTTAATGGAGAGAAGCATTGGGTGTTACTGATTAGTATTAATCCGGGAGGCCCGAATGGAGGTAGTGCCACTCAATATTTTATTGGAGATTTTGATGGTTATACTTTTTCAACCGATCAGGAAGATATCCGTTGGATAGATCACGGTCCCGATAATTATGCCGGAGTCACCTACAACGATGTGCCTGATGATTCTAGGGTATTTATCGGATGGATGAGTAACTGGGCCTACGCCCAGCAAACTCCGACAGAAGCTTGGAGAAGCTCAATGACCTTACCTAGAAAACTGTCTTTATTTCAGGCAACCGACGGTGTGCGCCTTCAAAGTCAAATTTTAGAAGCGGCTACTAGTCTAAAAGCAGAAAGCCCGTCTGTTGAGACTCTCTCTTCAGGTCAATCACTTATTCCTTTTGAGGGTGCTAGTCAGTCTAGAATTCATTTAGAAACAGCGGCTGAGGCATTTAGCTTTGCTTTACAGAACGACACCGAGCGAGTAGTGTTCAGCATTAATAGAGCCGATGGTGAAATCGTAGCGGATCGCTCTAAATCAGGAAACGTTTCGTTTAGTGAAGCGTTTACCTCTGAAGAGCTAACTGCAGACATTAGCTATATCAATGATGAATCGTTGAGCTTCGAAATCTATGTAGACGCCTCTTCCATCGAGCTTCTCGTAGCAGGAGGAAAAACTTTAATGACCTTGCAGGTATTCCCTGACCAGGGTTATAATCAGATAGCTGTCGATAATCCAACGAATGAAGCGATCCGTTTAGAGAAGGAGCGGCTGAAGGGTATCTGGTAATTTTCTGTTCAATCTTTTATTAATATCTTTAAACAAAAATAAAAGCGATGAAAACAGAAAAGCATTTAAACAAGCGAAGAGACTTCTTAACGAAAGCCTGTCCCACAGTGGTTTTTGCAATGTTTGGCTTGTCTTTTCTTGAGGCCTGCTCCTCTGAAGGAACAGGTACGGTGAATGTAATCGGAGGTGATGGCTCCAATAACTCCAATACCGGAGGTGAAGGAAATACAAATACTTCTGGCTTTACCGTAAACGGAAATATGGTAACCGTTGACCTTAGCAGTGATAATTTTAAAGATCTCGAAACGGTGGGTGGAAACGTAAACATCCTTAATGCTGGAGTACTTTTATTAAGAGTCTCAGATTCACAAATCTTAGCTTTTGATAATTGTTGTCCGCACAACGGGGCGAAAAACAGTTGGACCTACAATAACGATGACACCTTTACTTGTGGAGTTCACGGAAATATTTTTAATACTGACCAAGGAGAAGAGGTAAGTTGTGGATCAAACAATACTACCGGTAAGCTTGTATCGTATACCACATCGATCACGGATCAAACATTGACTATTCAGAAATAGTGAAAAGACTTTTATTTCTTCTTGTGCTCATAACTGCTCAATTATCTTTTGGGCAAGAGGATCTCTTTGGGCTAATAGATGCCACGGATACTTCAGAAAAACGTTTATCCGATGACTTGCTTCCCGAGCGCATGCTCTTTACGCAGAAAATACTTTGGGGTGAGAAGGGTCTGATGCGAAAGACGGGTATCGCTCCACTTACGAGAGAACAAAGAGTTAAGGAACTCCAATGGAGAAAATCCATGCTAACTGCTCACCAGGCGATCGGGTACATAACTCTTGCAGGAATGATCGCGCAAGGAGTTATTGGTGGAGAACTCTACAAGGGTAATTATGATTTAAAGGACACTCATGAGGCTCTAGGAAATTTTGTCACTGCTTCTTACTTCACAGGAGCAGCTTTGTCATTATTTTCCCCTCCACCACTAATCAGTGCACGAAAAGAAGGAATCAGTGGGGCTAGAGCACATAAATGGCTAGCCACCGTTCACCTCTCTGCAATGATCGCAACCCAATACTACAAAGAGAGAGATAAATCCCTACACCGAGCCGCGGCGTATACGGCCGTCGGTGCTTTTGCAACCGCCACCCTAGTTTTAAGATTAGATTAATGATACTCAGATCAACCCTATTTTTCACCTTTCTTCTTTTCACCGGATCTATTTTCAGTCAAAATCGGTTGATGTTAGATACAGAGAAATCAAGTATCGTTTATTATGCGAAACATCCCGCACATAAGTGGAGTGGAGTGAATAACTCGCCAAAAGGAGTCATTGAAATCGAAAACAATACACCAAATCGTATCGCTGTTAAAGCTAATTTGGCTGATTTTGACTCCAAAAGCGCCAATAGAGACGCTAATGCGTTAAGAATTTTTAATGCCATCGAATTCCCAGAAGTTTCGTTTTACAGCGAAGATCTAAGATTAAACAAAAAGGATACACTGAATGTTAAAGGTGAATTTGGACTTTCAGGTTATAAAATCCCTCAATCCATTGATTTATCCTACGATGAAAATGAATCAGAGTATGTCATTCGAGGTGAGTTTATGGTGGATCTTAGTCAAACAAAGATTCGTTTACCTCGATTTTTGTTTAAGCCTATCGAATCTCAAATACGATGTGAAATTCAGCTTTTTTTCATTAAAAACTAATCTGAAACAGACTCTTTCTTCCTAAAAATCAGCGATTTAGTTGATTCAATCAAAAAATATATTAATTTTACACTAGTAAATTTTTGTTTATGCCTACATCTGGGTCACTTCCTCTTATTGCTGGAGACTTCTTTTTAGAACATTACCACAGGCTTTGTCAAGAGCTTAACGGTAAGCACCTAGAAGAGGTATATGCCAGATTTGCCAATAACTATTCGTGGGTTACCCCCATCGAGATTGCTGATGAAGATTACAATGATTATCAGGCAATCATTATCAGCGATAGTAATAACAAGGTCATATGGGTAGATGGTGGGTTTACGGAAATGACCGGATACAATGCCTATGAGATTGTAGGTAAACAGCCAACTATGCTTCACGGTCCTGGCACTAAAGACGAGGAGCGTTCACAGTTTCACAAGGGTCTTTCTTCTAATAAGCCTTTCACCGCCTCAATTACGAACTATCGTAAAAATGGTGAAGCTTACCTGTGTAGGGTTAAAATTGTACCGCTTTACAACAAAAATAACAACCTCACTCATTATATCGCTTTCGAGCGAGAGGTAGCCTAACCCTTCTTAACCTAGATTAAGATTTCTCCGCTTTTTAACCTATAAGGTTGAATTTGGCTTGTACCTTTAAAAGAAAAATTCAAACCATGAAACGTATTCTTTTATTATTAACGGCTGTTTTTACAATCAGTCTATCTGCACAAAGTGTAAACCTAGCCTCTAGCAATCTAAAGTGGTCTGGATCTGATGTTACGGGCAAGACCCATTTCGGATCTCTTTCATTCTCTAAGGCAGACCTTCAGGTGTCTAACGGTGACATCACCGGCGGAGCCTTTGAAATCGACATGACTACTTTAAAGGTTGAAGACCTTACCGGTGAGTGGGCTGATAAGTTAGCGGGACACCTGAGTTCAGATGATTTCTTTTCAATTGACAAATTCGAGAAAGCTTTTTTAATCTTAACGGATGTATCTAAGCTTCGTGACGGATCATTTCATGCGAAAGGTGATTTAACCATCAAAGGAATTACTCAACCAGCTGAGGTTCACTTTACTTCAAATGGAGAGAACGGCTATAATGCGGCAATGACCTTTAATCGTGCCAAATTTGATGTTCGCTTTAGATCAGGATCATTCTTCGAAAATTTAGGAGATAAGTTAATCTTAGATGATATCAAGCTTGAAGCAACCCTTGCTTTCTAAGTTTTCGTTAACTTAGAGCAATGAGTTCAATTGCTGAAATAATCGATAAGCAGCGCCGGTTCTTCGAAGCCGGCGCTTCGCGTTCTATCCCTTTTAGAAAAGCCGCGCTGAAAAGACTTTCGGCTGCGATCAGTAGCCATGAATCTGAAATCCTTCAGGCCCTAGCAGACGATTTAGGAAAGTCTGCTTTTGAATCTGTGGCCACAGAAATTAGTTATGTTCAGTCTGAAATTACCCATACTCTTAAACATCTGGGTCGATGGAGTGCTTCTGAATCTCGTTCTGTAGGTTTAGCATCATTTCCCGCGAAGGCAAAAGTGATCAAGGACCCTTACGGAGTGACGTTGCATATTGCGCCATGGAATTACCCTTTTCAGCTCAGTCTAACTCCCCTAGTTTCAGCCGTTGCGGCGGGTAATACGGTCGTTTTAAAGCCTAGTGAATACTCTGAAAAGACGAGTCAGCTCTTGAATAAAATCGTAGAAGAAGTATTTGACTCTTCGCATGTAACGGTGGTATTGGGAGATGCTCAAACCAGTACCGAACTACTGAGTCATTCCTGGGATTATATTTTCTTTACGGGTAGTGTTGGAGTAGGTAAAATTGTTGCCAAAGCGGCTGCAGAACACCTGACCCCATGTACCCTTGAGTTAGGAGGTAAATCACCCTGTGTGATTGATGAAACGGCTCCTATAGATTTAACTGCACGTCGGATTGTTTGGGGGAAACTACTCAATGTGGGTCAAACTTGTATTGCTCCCGATTATCTACTGGTGCACGAATCGATAAAGGAGCCCCTACTTCAGGCTTTAGTGACTCAGATTGAAAAGGCTTACGGTAAATCGGCGATAGAAAGTGAAGATTACGGACGATTGATTCATCCAAAACACGTGGCCCGAATGAAGCGCTTCACTAGTGAGGCTACCGTTTATTATGGTGGGGTTACCGATGAAGATAAGTGTTATGTTTCTCCAACCATTTTGGTGGATGTTACGGGGGATTCTTCAGTGATGCAAGAGGAGATTTTTGGTCCTGTGTTACCGGTTATTAGCTATAGCAATTCTAAAGAGATGGACCAGTGGCTAAGAAATCATCCGAATCCTCTAGCCTTTTATGTTTTTTCTAAGAACAAATCGTTTGCCGAGAAACTTTTAACCACGTATTCCTTCGGACAGGCTGCCGTCAATGACACCATCATGATGATTGCTGAAAACAGCCTTCCTTTCGGAGGTGTAGGAAATAGTGGTTACGGAAGCTACCATGGCAAGTATGGTTTCGATACATTTAGTCGTGAAAAGCCTGTTTTATATCGAGCTACTTGGCTCGACTTACCCCTTCGATACGCCCCTTACAAAGGAAAGCTCAAGGCGCTTAAGACACTTTTAGGAATCAATAGCAGGTTGAGTTAACCTTGGCTTCATCTTAAAGGCCGTTTTAAATCCTTAATTTTGAGATTCAAAGCTGCTATCAATGCCCACCATTGAAAAGGAAAATTATTTAAAGGCACTCTATCACTTCAATGAGAAGAAAGAAGGGGTTACTGTAACTGCACTGAGCAAGCGCTTTGCAGTGAGTAAGTCTACGGTGTCTAATATGCTCAAGGATTTAGTTCAATTAGGACTAGTTAAGACCGAGGCTTACAAACCGATTTACCTTACTGAAAAAGGACAGGAGCACGCGAAAATGATTGTGGCTAAGCATCGACTCATTGAAACCTTTTTGGTAGAAAACATGGGATTTGATCCAGACGAGGTTCATGAAATCGCAGAGGAATTAGAACATGTGAAACATCCGGAGTTTTTTAAACGGATGCAAGAGATGATGGCCAATTTCAGTCATGATCCGCACGGTACACCCATACCCAAACATTCTTTTAAATCTTAATTATGAATCGCGCTCAAAATCTTAAACGACTTCAATCGCGTAAGAAACCCTGGGATATTGTTATTATCGGCGGAGGCGCCTCAGGAATAGGTTCGGCAATTGATGCGGCTTCTAGAGGTTATAAAACACTATTGTTAGAGAAATACGATTTTGCTAAAGGAACTTCTTCGCGCAGTACGAAGCTCGTACACGGCGGGGTTCGCTATCTGCAGAACGGTGATATATCACTCGTTATTGAAGCGCTTCGCGAGCGCGGAATCATGCGTAAAAACGCACCTCATTTAGTGCAAGATTTGAGTTTTGTAATCCCTTCTTACGATTGGTGGAATAGTCCTTTTTATGGGTTAGGTCTTAAGGTTTATGATATGATGGCGGGTAAATTGGGTCTGGGGCCTAGTACTTTACTCGACCGAGAAGAAACCTTGGCTCTGATCCCTAATGTTAAGAAAGAGGGGCTTCGTGGTGGAGTAATTTATAATGATGGTCAATTTGATGATGCCCGAATGGCGGTTTCAATGGCGCAAACAGCCGAAAATCATGGAGCTACGCTATTAAACTACCTTTCTGTTGAGGGTCTGATTAAGGATGAGAGCGAAATGATCACGGGAGTCACTGCAAAGGATACATTAAATGGGGATACCTACACCATTGAGGCAAAAGTGGTCATCAACGCTACTGGAGTCTTTTCAGATAGCGTGATTCAAATGGACCAGCCAGGAACACCGGCTCGTATCCGACCTAGTCAAGGAATACACCTGGTTTTAGACGGCTCTTTCTTAGATGGGAAGCATGCCATTATGGTTCCTCAAACTACCGATGGCAGAGTGTTGTTTGCGGTTCCTTGGAATGATTACGTGGTCGTGGGTACGACAGACACTGCTATTGATTCAATTGATTTCGAGCCAAGGCCTCTCGAGGAAGAAATTGATTTTGTATTAGAAAATGCAAGCGCCTATATGAGCCGTATGCCTAAAAGAGAGGATGTTCTTAGTGTGTTTTCTGGATTACGTCCGCTGGCAGCGTCAAACAATGACTCAGAGTCGACTAAGGAGGTCTCGAGACACCACAAGGTCATAGTAAGTACTAGTGGGCTGCTTAGTATCCTGGGAGGTAAATGGACTACCTACAGAAAAATAGCCGAGGATACCATTAACACCGCTATTACGGTTGGGGGACTACCCGAGCGAAAATGCTCTACCGAATTACTACCGATTCACGGATATGACTATAATGCCGACTGGTCAGATCCTATGCACGCTTATGGCACAGATGCTGAAAAAATTCGAGAACTGTCTTTCGGTAATGATTCCCTTTCTGAAGCATTTTATATTAGCCCGAATATGATTCATTGGGCATGTACTGAAGAGATGGCTGTCACCCTTGAAGATGTTTTAGCTCGAAGACACCGAGGTTTGTTTTTAAACGCGAAGGAAACCTTAAGAATTGCGCCTGCAGTTGCTCAGCTCATGGCAGAATTCCTAAACAAGGACGAGCAATGGGTATCTGAACAGATTCATGCTTTTGAAGAGGTTGCCTCTGCTTATCTTATTCCTTAATATTTTGAAAGTTCGAATTGAAGTAGAATTCAGCTAAAGCCATTTTTTGCTCAACTTCGGTATCAATGGCCTTCAGTGTGGCTTCGATGAGCTTTGATTCTCTCGAGTTGACTAGGAAAAGCGAGCTTTCTCCAGCCTCGAACTTTTGTTGTTCTCCTTTAAAGAGTGTGGTGTAGTCAACAACCATGGAGTCGGCTAGGAGACGTTGGCGAGAAAGCGATTCTGAGGCTGTATTTAGCGCGGCCAACTTATTTTTTAGTTCGATGTAAACACGCTCCTGTTCTAAGGTTGCATCCTGCAGTTTTAAACTGGCAAGCTTCAATGCCGAACGTTCTTTTCGCAAAAAGAGCGGAAGCGCTACTTTCAGTTTCGTAGTGCTATTATTGGGATCTAAAGCAAGATTGAAATTTTGACTCGGGTCAGTCTCTGATAGCCATTGATAATCTAGGGTGACTTCGGGTAACAGATTGCTTCGTTGAAGTCTTCTTTCAAAACGCTGGATGTCTGTTGTGTATCCGAGGGCTCTAAGTTTTGGATGCGACTCCAAATCAATGAGATCGATAGAGAAAAGGGTTTCAAAATTCTCCTCAGATAGTGCAGGGATTACTTCCCGGTTAATCTCAACGGGCGTGTCTTCAATCCATAGATAATTCGAAGCTTTAAGTGCTTTTTCTCTCAATTTTAAGCTCGCTTTCTCCTGGCTAAGAAGTCTATTCTGATAGGCAATTCGGGCTTCTGTAGTGTCGATTGCTGCTAGATCACCTGAAGTGAAACGATCTCTTACCCCATCATATCTGAACTTAGCGTTAGCGATGAACTCGTCAAAAATTTCATAGGATTTATAGGCTCGATACCAGTCGAGATAGGCATCTGTAGCTTCAAGTAGAATTTCGTTGACGCGAAGAGTGTTCTCTTCTTTTGCTTGGTCTACAAACCGCTTGGCTTGCTTAAGAGCGGTCATACGCTCGTTAGCGAGTAGTCCTTTTCCTAAATCAATTGAGGCACCGACACCGTAAAGTTGATCTCCACTTACGACATTCTCAGGGTTGATCAGGGCTCCTTCAGCTTCGCTAAATTGTCCTTTGAGTGTGAGGCCGTAATAAGTGGGTACTGAAAAGGTTGCGCCTAGACGCTCGTAATAATTACTTCCTTTGAAGGTTTTATCGTTGAAGTCTGCTGCTAGTTTGGGATCGAATGCACCTCTAGCTTTAAGTAGTTTAGCTTCGCTTTCACTTAGTTTGATGTCTGCTTGTTTCACCAGCGGATGAAAAGCCTTTACATAGCCCAAGAATTCTTCCAAGCTCAGAGACTCTTGCCCCCTTACTGTTGATGCAGTGCACAGAAAGACCGTCAGTAATAATGATAAAATAAATCTACTCATTACTTAATCTTGATAGGGAGTTTGGGAGTTTTAGTTGCTTCTGGCTTATAATACTCTGGTGGGAAACCGTTGAGTTGTCGCCACAATTCGTAGCCTACAGGGACGTTATTCAATAACGCAATCGTACGTGCACCTGAACCGATTCTAACTTCCTCGGGCCATGGATGATCTTCAGGATCTGGTGCTAACAGTACGCGATAGAGATTATTTTCACTGATGAAATTCTCAATAGCTACAACGCGTGCACCGTAGGTTCCGTAGGATACATTTGGCCAACCGCTGAAGACGATTGCTGGCCATCCGTCAAATTCAATCCTGGCCCTTTCACCTACTTTGATCAGCGGCATATCAATTGGCCTCACATAGGTCTCAACAGCCATTTGGTAATTATCTGGCATGATAGAAACCAAACGATCACCTTCCTTAAAGGTTTCGCCAATACCTCCTTTAATCGCCTTATTGATAAAGCCTGATTGGGGAGCAACCACATATCCAAGATTGGCCCTTGACGTATAATTGGCAAGCGTGTTCGATAGTTTGGCTACTTCACCCTCGGCTTCAAAGCGATTCGATTTGGCGGTTGCTAGATCAGATCGAGTCTTCGATAGTTTATCCGTAAACTCGGCTTGAATTC
>JAYPSS010000017.1:0-1158 GCA_038133115.1 Flavobacteriaceae bacterium
TGTGTACTCGATTTTGGGTGCCAAGCTACTAGGTATTTTCCGTGATGGTATTGACTATAGAGAACTTTTCCATCGAAGGGATATCTCGTCACATGAACATTCAATGGTGACATGAAAATGGATATCAGTGTTCTCGGTTCTCCGAAGTATTCATGATCGGTAAAAGGCTCTATTTTAACCACCGTGCCATCAGAAGGAGCGAGTATGCCCTTTTCAGATTTGGGTGTGTTTCGCTTCGGGTTGCGAAAAAATTGCAAGATGATGATCCAGATGAATAGCCCTGCTAGGATTGGTAAACTGCTCAAAACCTTAGATTCGATACTCATACCTAGCCAAACACATAAAACTAATACAAGCGTGGCAAGCGCAATGCTAGGATAACCTTCTTTGTGAAACATAGATGCTTAATTAAAGGGTCAAAAGTAGATAAACGACTGGAGATAGATAAATCAAACTATCAATACGATCCAAAATACCGCCATGCCCGGGGATGACTCTTCCGCTGTCTTTAACATGAGTTAGTCTTTTCATTTTAGAAGCCACTAGGTCTCCAAAATTTGCTAGAAGGCTGGTGGTGATGCTGAGAATGAACCAGTGAGGTAATGGAAGGTATTGATTCAAAAAATATCCGACAAGAACGGTTGCTAATGTACCTCCGATATAGCCCTCGAGGCTTTTATTGGGTGAGATAGAACTCACCTTTGTTTTTCCAATTTTTGATCCGACCAAATAGGCCATAGAATCATTAGTCCATACTAATAAAAGGATGCCTAAACACCACATGGCGTTGAGTTGGTAGATTAAAAATAGATTGAAGATACCCAGTACGGCGTAAAGCGGTGAGAAGTATCGGTGAAAGTAATTGTTCTTACACTTTTTAAGAAGCAGGATACTCATTAGAAAAGTAGCCATCACTCCGGCATAGACAAAAAGGGTCTTAGACTCACTAGTATAAGCAAGTAAAAGAATCACCGAAGACCCGACAAAGACCAATTGCCTCGGAAGCTGAAACATTCCTCTTATTTCTAAGGCTGCCCCGATACCTAATAAGGCACACCACATAAAAAAGACTTCTTCTCTAGGCGCATATATGGCACCTAAGAACAACAAAATATATACGAATCCACTAATAGATCGAAGTACGAGGGTGTTCATTTA
>JAYPSS010000017.1:1258-2525 GCA_038133115.1 Flavobacteriaceae bacterium
CAAACGAGTACAGATCCTTGATTTGCGATAAGGTGTTCACATTTTGTAGTGAAGATCGTTGGTTTGCTGTACTTGTCTGTGAAATGAGCAATTGAGGCATACCGATCGATAAGTTCTACGTCGAGACATAAAATGTCTTTCTCTTGCCAGCTATTTTCTTTGATGATATTATCGAAAAAACGATCTACTTCTTTTTGGTTTTCGCAGTATAAAAACTTTCCGCCGCTTTTAGTAAACTCTCTTAAGAAAAGCTCATCGATTGGTAATGATTCTGATTCACTCTCTTTGGGAGCAGACGTATTCTCGTCAGATTCGATTTTCTTTCCAAAGATGCGATCAAAAAATCCCATTATGCGTCTAAGCCTTCTTCTTTATTTTCAGGTGTTACTTCAGTTCCTTCTTGAGATTCTTCGGATTGCGTTTCTTTTTCGAACGGACGTTTTCCGAAAATCTCCTCTAAGTCATCCTTAAAAATAACCTCTTTTTCTAACAATCGCTCGGCAAGTTTCGTGAGTTTATCCTTATTCTCCTTAAGAATAGTAATTGATCGTTGATATTGACCTTCGATTAGATTCGAAATTTCCTTATCAATGGTTTGTGCGGTCACTTCACTATAAGGCTTTGTAAAGCCGTATTCGCTTTGACCGCTTGAATCGTAATAAGTAACGTTCCCAATCTTATCGTTTAGTCCATAAACCGTAACCATGGCACGGGCCTGTTTAGTTACTTTTTCTAAATCACTTAGTGCTCCTGTAGAAATGGTGTCGAAGATAATTTTTTCAGCGGCACGACCTCCCATAGTTGCACACATTTCGTCTAGCAGTTGTTCAGGTCGAACAATCTGACGTTCTTCGGGTAAATACCAAGCGGCTCCTAAGGATTGACCTCTAGGTACAATGGTAACCTTGACCAGGGGAGCAGCGTATTGTAGCATCCAGCTAACCGTTGCATGACCTGCCTCATGAAAAGCAATGACTCGTTTTTCATCAGGGGTGATGATTTTACTTCGTTTCTCTAATCCTCCTACGATTCGATCAACAGCGTCTAAGAAGTCTTGCTTAGTAACCGACTTTTGCTCTTTGCGTGCGGCAATTAGAGCCGCCTCATTACACACATTGGCGATATCAGCTCCTGAGAAACCTGGAGTTTGACGAGCAAGAAACTCTAGGTCTAGGGTTTCTGAGGTTTTAATCGGTTTCAGATGTACTTCAAAGATTTCTTTTCGTTCATTAAGATCGGGCAGGTCTACATAGATCTGTCGATCAAA
>JAYPSS010000017.1:2625-3720 GCA_038133115.1 Flavobacteriaceae bacterium
GATTTTCCGATACTGAAAATTTGACCGCCGCCTGGAGCTCCTGATCCACCTGACATTCGTCGCATAAGGAATATCCATACGCCGATAATAAGGACAAAAGGCAGAATTGAAATAAGGAGTTCTAACAGATAGTTATTCTCTTTATCATAGTCAATAACCGTTGCCAGGTTGTTCTCCGACTTAATCGTTTTGATGGTGTTTTCGAAGTTTTGTAAATCACCAAAATCTAAAACATACTGTGCGGTTGGAGCGGCAGAAGGGAGTAGGCTCGGCTCAGCAACTTTTTTGTGCACCTCTTTTTGAAGGGCAGTATCGTTTAGATAAACCTTTGCTTGACGGGTATTCGTGATGATTACGATTTTGTCTACATCGCCCTCTCTAAGGTATTCTTCTAATTGAGAAGTGGTTGTTTTTTCTTGGTTATCTAGGGCTAAACCACCAAATAGATTAAAGGCCACGAATACTAGAATCGCGGCATAAAAAATCCAGCCGTACTTAGAAGGTTTTTTTTTGGTATTGTTATTCATAGGATTGTTACTCATAGCAAAAGGGAAAAATTAAGAAAAGGAACGTTCGATGGTGGTTAGCTTAGCATCCCCCCAAAGTCCTTCGATATCATAGCGGTCTCTAATGGGTCTTTGAAAAACGTGAACGACCACATCGACATAATCGAGAAGTACCCATTCGCTGTTTTCGGTACCTTCCACCTTCCATGGTTTCGATTTAATCGATTTACTTACCTTCTTTTGAATAGAAGAGACGATTGCATTTACGTGCGTATTCGAAGTTCCGTTGCAAATCACAAAATAGTCACAAACTGTATTTTCGATTTCTCTTAAATCTAACAGGTTTATTTCAACGCCCTTTACATCTTCAATTCCATCGATGATTAGCGCTATAAGTTCGTCAGTACTCGCTTGTGTTTTTTGCATTCAATCGGTTTAATTTTCGTGCACAAAGTTAATTTATTTTAACTTGTCATGCCTTAGTTTTTCAGCTCTCCTCAGAATATTAAAGATAACTTTAAATGAATATTATCAAAGTCGATGCCACGAATTCTACTAGCACTTTAATTGCATCGCTTTTTCGATCGGG
>JAYPSS010000017.1:3820-14282 GCA_038133115.1 Flavobacteriaceae bacterium
TCTTTTGTTATTGTTGGGATTGGGTTAAACGTGAATCAAGTCAGTTTTAATGATGAATTTAAAGCTACTTCGATGGCGGAATTAACCCAAAAGGTTTTCGAGATTGATCCATTAGCTTATCGGCTCTCGGATTCGATCACCAATCTTTTACTTCAAGACCAAGAAATTACGATCGATCAGTTTCAGAGTAAATTGTACGGAATGAACCAAATGCATCGATGGCAATTAGGAGACAAGGTTGTTGAAGCTACCTTATTAGGGGTGACAGAAGATGGATCGGCCCTTCTGTATTCGAGCGAGGGTAAAAGTTTGAAATTTACCTCTGAAGAGATTCGGATGTTGCGCGTTTAAGCGTTGAAGTGTTGAAAAGCTTTCTCAGCTAGAGACTCAATAAAATGAGTTAGCGGCGCTTTAATCATCATAGAGATCATCGCGTTAAATTCTCCCTTGAAATTTAATTGTAACGTACATCCCATTTCGATAGCCTGTAAATTCGCCTGCAATGAAAATGGAAACTGAGGGTTTGTTGAACTCAGCGTAACTCGTTCTGATTCCACACGCTCAGTGATTTCTAAAACAATTTCAGGCATTCCTTTAAGAGCGAATGCGAAACGGTTTTCATCGATTACCTTGAATACTTTGTTGTTTTCTGGCATAATCGACTCGAAATTCGAAACGTCAGATAGAAATCTAAAAACCTCCTCAGCTGATTTGTCAATGGTGTGAACCGGTGAATTTAATTCCATAGCACGATTAATTAGTTCCCCAGGCTTGTGGGTTTTCACTCCACTGGTCTAGAAGGTCTAGTTGATCAGCAGAAAATTTATCTGTTGTTTTTGCGTAAGCAACTAAATGCTTGTAATCACTCAAGGTAAACACATCTAAATCACGCTCTTTAAATAGAGAAGTGGCTGATTCAAAATTATAGGTGAAGATGGCAGCCATCCCTTTAATGTTAACCTCTGCGTCTTCTAAAGCATCTATAGCTTTAAGACTACTTTTTCCTGTTGAGATTAGGTCTTCGATAACCACCACATTTTGTCCTTTATCAATCTTTCCTTCAATTTGATTTTTTCTTCCATGGCCTTTGGCTTCAGGTCGAATATAAATGAAAGGAAGACCCATTGCCTCAGCGACTAGGATACCTATGCCTATGGCTCCAGTAGCAACTCCCGCGATTACTTCAGGTTTGCCGTAACGTTCTTCGATATTTCGAACAAATTCCTGTCGAAGGAAGTTTCGAACCTTTGGATAAGACAATGTGAGTCGATTGTCACAATAAATCGGAGAATGTATTCCTGAAGCCCATGTAAAAGGAGTTTCGGGATTCAATTGAATTGCCTTTATTTGTAGCAACAATTCAGCTGTTTTATGAGCAGTTTCTTTGTCAAAAATCATAGCGCGAATGTACGAAGTTTTCGTCAATAATAGCCTGCTAATTCTTGAGTCTGATCGCTCGTTACCTCGTAAGAATCGAGTGCCGATCAGTACCAAGAAGGAGCTTAAAAAACTGTTTGAAGAGTTAGGCTCAAACAAAAAATCAGTTACCTATTTCGTAGAAGTTGCTGACGCTAACCCATTTAAGTTTTTGACCAGTGCAATTAAGGAAGTCGTGGCTGCAGGTGGACTTGTTAGAAATAGCCAAGGTCAAGTATTATTCATTTATCGAAATGATAAATGGGATTTACCAAAAGGAAAGCGGGAATCTTCTGAGAGTTTAGAGGAGACTGCTGTACGTGAAGTCATGGAAGAAACTGGCATAGGTTCTCTTGACATTCAGTACAAGCTCGGTAAGACGTACCATATTTTCAAAAGAAAGGGTGAGATGCGATTGAAAACTACCCACTGGTACGAAATGACTTCTAATGATTTAGGGCCGTTCTCACCTCAGTTAGAAGAGGGGATTACCGACGTGGTATGGCTCAATCAAGAACAACAAGAAGTTGCACTTCGAAATTCATACCGAAACATTAGACAATTATTTGTTACAGATTAAGGCGTAGGCTCCTTCTGGGACAAAGGCTTTAATATCTCCTTGATTTCGAAGTACATCGCGAACGATTGAAGAACTGATAAAATCCTTATTTGAGGCCGTTAGAAGAAATACCGTTTCAATTTCAGTAAGTGTTCTATTGGTATGAGCAATCGCTTTTTCAAACTCGAAGTCTGCAGGGTTTCGAAGGCCTCTTAAGATAAAATCGGCATTAATCTGTTTGCAGTAATCTACCGTTAAACCTTGGTAGGTAGTTACTGTGATTTTTGGTTCATCTTTGAAAGTAGCTCGAATAAAGGCAAGTCGCTCTTCTAAACTAAATTGATAGCGCTTATCGGCATTAACTCCTACGGCTACCACGATTTCATCAAATAAATCTAGTCCTCGACGAATGATATCCTCGTGACCGATAGTGATCGGGTCGAAAGAGCCTGGAAATACCGCTTTTTTCATTAGGTCAAAGATACAACTTTACAATGCGTCGTTAATCAAACGATCAAAAAGGTGAGCTTCTGAAATACCGGCACACCTCGCCTGTTGAGGTAGGATACTTTGCTCGGTTAGGCCTGGAGTAGTATTCACCTCGAGAAGATAGGGGATGCCCTCTCTTATAATAAACTCGCTTCTAGTAGCACCCTTGAAACCTAGTTCTTCGTAGATTTTTAAGGCATAATGTGTCAGTCGTTTCTCGAGAGATGGGTCAATGGGAGCCGGGGTGATTTCTTCACTCTCTCCCAAATACTTTGCCTTATAATCAAAGAATTCATGTTCAGTTTTTATTAGGGTCATTGGTAAGACTTGAGGGCCATTTTCTCCCGGTATTACCCCTACGGTAATCTCGATACCTTCGAGGTGTTCTTCGATAATGAGCTCATCGTTCATTTCGAAAACGTCTGAAATTGCCTGTTTTAAATCTTTTTCTGTCTTGGCCTTGTATACTCCAAAGCTACTTCCTGAACGATTTGCCTTAACAAAGCATGGAAACCCCACTTGTTCTATTTCTTCTGAAGATACGGTTTGACCTTTATTCAACGAAAGGTGTTTCGCTCGTGGAATCCCTAGATCGCTAGTTACACTAAGAAGATCTCTTTTATTAAAACTAAGGGCAGAAATGTAGCTGTTTGAACCCGTGTATTTGATTCCTAGAAGATCAAAATACGCTTGTAAAATTCCATCTTCACCTGGAGTTCCATGAATGGCGTTAAAAATGAGGTCAAATGAAATCTTTTCTCCATGAAGGGTAATGCTAAAATCTGCTCGATCTACGGCGACTCTATTTGACTCAACTTCGCAAAACCAACCTTCTTTACCTATGTCGATGGCATACACTCTAAAACGATCTCTGTCTAGATGACGCATGACTTGTGCTCCACTCTTTAGAGAGATTTCTCTCTCCTGGCTATATCCGCCCATGATGACTCCTAGATTCATTCGCTTTTCCATCGATGATTACTTACAGGTTTCAAAGTAACGAAAATCAGCCCTTTTTCTATCTTTGCATTCGATTCTTCTTTATGAAAAAGTTTTTATCCTTTTGGGTTTCTATTTCCTTTTTGAAGCAACTGATTATTCTCGGGGGAGTTCTCGTCATCTTAATTCAAGGAGTAAGTTGGGGTCTAAAATCATACACTCAATACGGAGATACCTATGTGGTTCCTGATTTGAGCGGTCTTAGCTTTGAGGAGGCCGCAGAGGCGTTAACCAATGTTCAGCTCATTGGGGTAGCCAACGACACCCTTTCGTATAATCCTGAAATCATTCCTTATGGCGTGATTAAACAGTTGCCTATTGCTGGTAAAAATGTAAAGTCAGGAAGAAAGGTTTACCTCAGTCTTAACGATGCTGAATTTGCGAGAAGAGCTCTTCCCGATGCTATTCAAATGACTAGACGTAATGCCCTTGGTCAACTGAGATCGTTTGGTTTTACGGTTAGTGATTCGGTGGAATACATTGATGCTATTGGATTAGATATGGTTTATGGCATTAAAGTCGGTGACTCGACCGTTGATGTAGGTAGTCAAATCTCTATAAAGGATACCCTGCTTTTAGTCTTGGGTAATGGAAAGGACAGTATACAATGAGTCTAGATTCCCTTGACACTGATTCGCTTCACGAACATTATAGCTTTGTAGCCTCTAAAGGACAGGAGCCATTACGCGTCGATAAGTTTCTCATGAACTTCATAGAGAACGCTACAAGAAATAAGATTCAAGCTGCGGCCAAAGAAGGAAATATTTGGGTAAATCAAAATGCTGTAAAGTCTAATTACAAGGTGAAAGCGGGGGACAAGGTTCAGGTGATGTTTGAACATCCGCCTTATGAAAATCTGCTAGTACCTGAAGATATTCCGTTGGATATTGTCTATGAAGATGAAGTGTTACTTGTAGTTAATAAACCGGCTGGAATGGTGGTGCACCCCGGTCACGGTAATTATTCAGGAACTCTTGTGAATGCCTTATTGTATCATTTCAAAGATTTTCCACTTAATAGCGATTCGAGGCCAGGACTTGTTCATCGTATTGATAAAGACACCTCTGGATTATTAGTGGTAGCCAAAACCGCAGAGGCGATGACCCACTTGAGTAGACAGTTTTTTGACAAAACCTCTACTAGAGAATACATCGCTCTTGCTTGGGGAGTATTTTCTGAAGCCTCAGGTACGATTGAAGGTCATATCGGAAGAAGCTTGAAAAATCGACTTCAAATGGATGTTTTTGAGGATGAAAGCTTCGGAAAACCCGCGATTACGCATTACAAGGTTTTAGAAGACTTACGGTATGTTAGTCTCATACAGTGTCAATTAGAAACGGGTCGAACGCATCAAATTCGTGCCCATATGAAGCATATTGGTCACCCGCTTTTTAATGATGAACGGTATGGAGGTGATAAAATTTTAAAAGGGACCACTTTTACGAAATACAAACAGTTTGTCGACAATTGCTTTAAGTTGCTTCCTCGTCAGGCGCTTCATGCTAAGACCTTGGGATTTGAACACCCGATCACTAAAAAAGTCTTAACTTTTAACATTGATTTACCCGAAGATTTTACGGCTTGCTTGGAGAAATGGCGAGCCTATGTCGGTGCAATAGAATAAAATAATTAGCTATGAAAATTTTACTCTCACCAGCGAAATCTCTTGATTTTGAAACTCCGCTGGTAACCACTTACAGAACTAAGCCTATTTTCTCTAAAGAAACAGAAAAGGTTCAGAAGGCCCTCAAGAAGAAAAGTGTTAGCGAGTTAGAGCAATTGATGAGTTTGTCAAACGCACTTGCAACCTTGAATTTCGAACGGAACCAGTACTTTAAAAGTAATCCTACTGAAGAAGAGACAAGACCTGCTCTTTTTGCCTTCGATGGCGATGTTTATAAAGGTCTAGATGCGCTAACTTTAAATGAGGGTCAACTCGAATCAGCAAAAGATCGTATTCGAATCTTATCTGGTCTTTACGGAATGCTCAGACCCTTTGATTCGATTCAGCCCTACCGTTTAGAGATGGGGACCAAAATGGAAGTGGCTGGCGCAAAGTCACTTTATGAGCATTGGCGCAAGAACCTAACTGCCCATCTTGAAAATGAACTTTCAGATGGGGAAATGATTGTCAATCTGGCGAGTAAGGAGTACAGTAAAGCCATTGATTTAAAAGCCTTTTCAGGCCGAGTGATTAGCCCTGAATTTAAAGATTATAAGGACGGAAAGTTGAAGATTATCTCTTTCTATGCAAAGCGCATGAGAGGGGTGATGGCGCGTTTTCTGCTTGAGATCCCAGATAATGATCTTTCGGTATTTGAGCAGTTTGAAAGTGATGGATATCGCTTCGATGCCTCACAAACTACTGATCCTTTGCAGCCCGTTTATACCCGTTAATTTTAAGTGTTAGGTTTAAAACCTAATTTACCCCATTTTACTAGTACAATGATGAGGTAGACAAATGGTGAGCCATGGAGTAGGGTGTCAAAATAATCCATGGGCTGCATGCCTACGGCTCCGCCCAAGATCCATTTTACTTTACCAACGATATGCGGCTCACCACTAAAGGGTAAAAGGCCAGGTATTATGCAGAATAGTAGTGCGTTTAAAAGTTGTTTTTTCATGATGAAGAACGAATACTTCGAATAAACGCGGGAATACCTTCAATACCTTCTTTTGAAAGGGCTTTGATAAATGCAGAACCAATAATGGCACCTTTAGAGTGAGAAGTGGCTTGGTGGTAACTCGAAGAGTTCGAAATACCGAAGCCAACTACCGTTGGGACTTGAAGATTCATCGCTTCTATTCTCTTGAAGTATTCCATGCTCTCTTGGTTAAAGCCTTCTTGGGCGCCTGTGGTACTAGAGGTACTTACCATGTAGATAAAGCTAGTACTTGCTTGTTCAATTTGACGAATGCGTCTCTCGGGAGTCTGTGGGGTAATCAGAAAAATCATCGATAAGCCGTAAGCTTCGAACAAATCTTTATACTCTCTTTCATACACCTCAAGAGGTAAATCGGGCAAAATCACACCATCAATCCCTATTTCAGCGGCCTTCTTTAGAAATTTTTCAACTCCGAATTGTAAAACAGGATTGAAATATCCCATCAGAATGAGCGGAATCGATAGGTAATTTCGCACTTCTTTTAGTTGATCAAAAAGTAGCTCTGTGGTCATCCCATTTATGAGAGCTTTTGTTGAACTTTCTTGTATGGTTGGTCCATCAGCTAATGGGTCGCTGAATGGCATTCCAATTTCAATGAGATCTACCCCAGCATTTTCAAGTTCTTTTAAAACTTGGAGGGTATCTTTTAACTGCGGAAACCCGGCCGTTGCATAAATAGATAGAATCTTTCCTTCTGCAGATAGTCTTTCGGTTAATCGATTCATAGGTTGAAATAGTCAATGTAGGTTTGTAGATCTTTGTCGCCTCGACCCGATAGATTAACAACGACGATTTCATCTTTTTTGAAATTAAGTTCATCGAAAATGGCAAAAGCGTGTGCTGTTTCTATCGCAGGAATAATGCCTTCTAATTCTGAAAGCTTACGTCCTGCACTCATGGCATGATCATCGGTAATAGAAATAAACTGTCCTCTTCCCGATTTGAAAAGGTGTGCGTGCATTGGTCCAACCCCAGGATAGTCAAGGCCAGCAGAAATTGAATAAGGTTCGGTGATTTGGCCATCATCCGTTTGCATTAGTAAGGTTTTACTACCGTGAATGATTCCTACTTTGCCTAGCGCTGAAGTTGCTGCGCTATGTCCTGAAGAAACTCCTTTTCCTGCTGCTTCAACCGCGATGATGTTGACTCTTGGATCGTCTAGATAGTGATAGTAAATACCGGCAGCATTACTTCCGCCCCCTACACAAGCAACTACATGATCCGGATAGTCTCTCCCGTGAAGCTCGTTTAGTTGCCATTTCACCTCTTCTGAAATTACTGATTGAAAACGAGCCACCATATCGGGATAGGGGTGAGGACCCACTACCGAACCAATAATGTAATGGGTGTCAACAGGGTTGTTGATCCAATCGCGAATGGCTTCGTTGGTAGCATCTTTTAGCGTCTTGCTCCCTGACGTTGCCGCTCTAACTGTCGCACCTAGCATTTTCATACGAGCAACATTCGGGGCTTGGCGTGCAATGTCAATTTCTCCCATGTATACCACACATTCAATACCCATTAGTGCACAAACAGTTGCCGTTGCTACACCGTGTTGTCCAGCTCCAGTCTCAGCGATAATTCGATTTTTCCCCAAAGCTTTGGCGAGTAATATTTGGCCAATGGTGTTATTGACTTTATGAGCACCCGTATGGCAAAGATCTTCTCTTTTCAGATAGATTTGAGTGTTGTACTGATCACTTAATCGTTCTGCCTTGTAGAGAGGGGTAGGTCTTCCCACGTAATCTCTTAAAAGCTGTTCAAACTCCTTTTTAAAGGATTCCCTTGAGGTAATTTCTAGATACGAATTGCGAAGTTCTTCGGTATTGGGGTAGAGCATTTCGGGAATATATGCTCCCCCAAATTCTCCATAATAACCTTCTTTATCTACATGATAACTTTTCATAGCCATGCTTCGTTTTTTAGAGAAGTCACGAAGTTAGTTAGTTTTTCAACGTTCTTAACTCCAGGTGAATCTTCGAATTTACTATTGAGGTCGACCCCAAGAAATTGGGGGTGATTGAGTTGTTTTTTAAAGTTTGTTAAGGCGTCTATATCCCCCGGTCCAATACCACCACTAAGTAAGAATGGGGTAGCACCCTTATAATCGGATAAAATATTCCAGTCGAACTGGGTTCCGTTACCACCGGGCAGCCTTCCTTTGGAGTCAAAAATAAATAGATCTACCACCTCGTCAAGTCGATTTAAATGGACCAGGTCGTCTGTAGTGGCGATAGGGACTGCTTTGATAATCAATGTGTCGGGAAGCTCGGCTTTTAACTCTTGAAGGTATTTAGCATCCTCATTAGCGTGTAATTGAACCCCTTTCAGATTTAGTCTATTAGCGATTTTAATAACCGTTTCGACAGACTCGTCAACGAAAACCCCAACCCTTTTGTTATTGGTCGATTGCAATGCGATTTGTTCAGGGCTGACATATCGTTTTGAGGGTTCCCAAAAGATATGTCCGATATAATCAATCCCTAAACTATCGATGATTGCGGTTTGATTCGTTATGCCACAGACCTTGATTTTCATGTGCTTATTTCAAACAATGATTCCACTTGATAAGCACTTCCTCAGGAGCCCTGTGCTTCATGATTGATTCTCCGATTAAGAAACCTTTGAATCCGGCTTTCCATAATTTTTTTAAACTCTTTTTGGTATGAATACCGCTCTCAGCCACAGCAATTTGGTTGATGTCAATTTCAGGCAGCAGTTCTAATCCTAAATCGAGATTTGTTTCAAAGGTTTTTAGGTTGCGATGATTGACACCGATTAAATCGACCGGACAATTTTTATTGGTCAAAAGTTCTTCTTTGTCGTGTACTTCGAGTAGCACCTCTAATCCTATTGAATGGGCGTATGCTGTGAATTCTTGAATCTGGCTGGGTGATAAAATTGCAGCAATCAGTAAAATAAAGTCTGCTCCGTATGCTTTTGCTTCGTCGATTTGATAGGTAGAGATAATGAAATCTTTTCGAATAATAGGTAGACTACAGCTTGCTCGCGCAAGCGCAAGATCTGTGAGACTTCCTCCAAAAAACTGAGTGTCAGTAAGTACCGAAATGGCACTGGCTCCTCCACGTACATAGCGATCGATGGTATCCACCAAAGGCCTGTCGAGGTTGATGCTTTTTTTCGAGGGTGACTTGCGTTTGTGTTCAGCAATAATTCCTCCTGTTTGCAAAGCGCTCTTTGCTGAATAGGTTTCTCGATGGTAATGCATTGAGTCTTTCAGTTGTTGACTGCTAATAGCTTGTTCACTAGAAAGAACTTCAAGGCGCTTGTGTGCTACTATTTTTTCTAAAATTGGGATCATGCCTCTGCTAATGTTTTTCTCAGCCTCTCAAAACAATTAAGGGCTTTTTGATTAAATAGGGAGTCTTCAGCCTTTTTTATAGCCTGTTCGATGCTGAGGTTTTCTGCGGTTGATATGGCAAGTGCTGCGTTTGCAATGACCACCTTGTTTTGTGCTTCTGTTCCTTGACCATTCAACACCTTCATGAAAAGCTCTGCAGAAGAAGCTATATCTGTACCGCCTTCGATTAATTTTGGGTCAATGGCTCTTGTTCCAAAATGTGCAGGAGTTAAAAGGTGTTCTCCAGTTTTGTTGATCTGCTTTAAATTACCGGTAAGCGACGCTTCATCATAGCCATCTAAGGCATAAATTACGCTATAGTTTTTATCCGTTTTTTGGTAGAGATAGCCATAGATTCGAGCTAGTTCAAGACTAAAAACTCCTACTAATTGTTTTTTCGGAAATGCTGGATTAACTAGTGGCCCGAGCATGTTAAAAAAGGTTTTCACCCCTAGTGCTCTACGAATAGGAGCGACTGCTTTCATTGCCGGATGAAAAAGCGGTGCATGAAGAACAGTGATATTGGCATGGTCTAGACACTGTTTAAGGACGTCTTCTTCTTTGCTGAATACAATACCTAAATGTTCCATTACGTTACTACTTCCGCAAACTGAACTAACACCATAATTACCGTGTTTGCTGACAGCTACGCCTGCACCTGCCGTCACAAAGGAGGCAAGTGTTGAAACGTTGAAAGTATCTTTACCATCACCACCAGTACCGCATAGATCAATCGGGTCGTAATTGTTGAGATTGACAGGAAGACAAAGATCGAGTAGGGCCTCTTGAAACCCGCTTAATTCCTCTATAGTAATGGGCCTCATCATATAAATCGTAAGGAAAGAAGCGACTTGATGAGGATCAAATTTTCCTTCAGCCATTTGAACCAGTACGTTTCTCGCCTCTACTTTGGTTAAATGCTGGTGCTGAATGAGTCTATTTAAATACTGTTTCATGCTTTTAGCCAATTTT
>JAYPSS010000018.1:0-13913 GCA_038133115.1 Flavobacteriaceae bacterium
CTACCTGTCCTCTGGCGAACCATCCGACACGCTCGTCAAAGTAGCGTCTTTTCATTGGTTCTTTTGGGAGAAGAATCATTGAGTTGTTGATTTCAATCGAAATTGAACCTAAATCACCGTTACTCGGGGGAGTTCTAGCGAAGTACGTTTTTACATGACGATTCTCGATATTTAATGGGTACGACTTGATGTGTTCGATGTAAGATCGTTCGCCATCAAGACGACTTACTTTGTATCGCGTACGGTATCCTTCAGGGAGTCCTAGAGCGTTAACGTCTTTGGTATAAAGATCATTTACCTTGATTACGGTTGCAGGAGCGATGGAATCCTTATTAAAGGCTTCTATCTTAAAGCTGTACATCACAGGCTCAAAGTTCGAGTTAACAACGGCCTCATGAATGGGTAGGCTATCTGCGGCTACGTTGCTGTAGGAAACTACACGAAGGAGAACATCTCTTTCTTTTTTCTCCCATCGCAATACTTGGGTGTTTATTTTTCCTCCTCCAAATCCAGCGCCATCTGCCGTTTTAGAGATGCGACTCACCATAAGCATTTCACGGCCAAATAGCGAGTCTGGAATTTCGTAGAAATAGTCTTCATCGATTTGATGCACCTTGAATAAACCTTCATCGCTTTTAGCATCTTTGGTAATTACTTTATCATACGATTTAATCGCATTTTTCTTCGCTGGAGGTGCAGGTTTTGCAGCTACTGGTGCAGGTTTTTTCTTCTTCAAAAATTTGAATTGAGCCTCTGCGGGGCTCACCATCATCAGGGCAAGTAATAGCCCAAAACTTAGTCGGATGGAGAATTTCATAGGGGTACATTTTTAGTTGCCCTAATATAGCTTAATTGGCTCATTGTTAAGCAATCTTTAACATCTTGGAGCTAAAGTTAAATTCCTGTGAAACCTTCTAATTCAGCTTTACAAATACCTCCTTTGTGTCGGATATTTGCACAAGGAATCCAACGATTTCGGTGTTTAAGTTTTGAGTTAGTTAACAAAAAGCCCCGCGAAGTGCGAGGCTTTTTTGGTTTTGTAGGATAGTAGCAGCGTTAGTTAGCTAAGTGAACCCAAAGTCCACTATCATTTTTTTCTACTTTAATTAGGCCTTCTTTGCTTAGGTTTTTGGTGGTTTTGTCCCATTTCTTACCACTGAGGCCGCTTGCTTCTTTTAACTCCCCAAGTCCAATAGTACCACCGGCTTTCTCTACCAAATCAACGAGTAATTTTTCATCTTCATTTAAATCAACTGCCGGTTTTTCTGGTCGCATCTGCGGAAAGAAAAGTACTTCTTGAATAGAGCTGTTATTAGTCATCAGCATCGTCAATCGATCAATACCGATACCGATACCAGAGGTCGGAGGCATACCGTACTCAAGTGCTCTTAAGAAGTCTTGGTCGATAAACATGGCTTCATCATCTCCCTTTTCAGAAAGTTTTAATTGATCTTCGAAGCGCTCTCTCTGATCGATAGGATCGTTAAGCTCGCTGTATGCATTGGCCAATTCTTTACCGTTAACCATCAGTTCAAAGCGTTCGGTAAGGCGCTCATTGCTTCGATGTTCTTTGGTAAGTGGACTCATCTCCTTTGGATAATCGGTGATGAAGGTGGGTTGTACATAGTGGTGCTCGCAGCACTCTCCGAAGATTTCGTCGATTAGTTTTCCGACCCCCATGGTTTCATCTACCTCAAGACCTAAAGACTTCGCTGTAGCTCTGAGTTCTTCTTCATTCATTTCACTAACATCATGTCCAGTGTGCGTTTTGATCGCTTCAAGAATCGGAACTCTTGGATAGGGTGCTTTGAAGTCAATGGTTTTATCACCTACCTGTAAAACGGTAGTACCATTAGACTCGATCGCCACTCTTTCAAGGAGTTGTTCGGTCATATTCATCATCCAGAAATAATCCTTGTAGGCAACATACAACTCCATCACCGTAAATTCTGGGTTATGGGTGCGGTCCATTCCTTCATTTCTGAAGTCTTTCGCGAATTCATAAACCCCATCAAAACCACCAACAATCAGTCGCTTTAAATAAAGCTCATTAGCAATTCGTAAGTAGAGTGGAATATTGAGTGCATTGTGATGCGTAATGAACGGACGCGCTGCTGCTCCTCCCGGAATCGCTTGTAAAATCGGTGTCTCTACTTCAAGGTATGCTCTCTCATTGAAAAACGAGCGAATGGTATTGGTGATCTTTGTTCTTTTGATGAAAGTTTCTTTCACTTGCGGATTCACCACAAGGTCTACGTATCGTTGACGATAGCGAAGCTCTGGATCAGTGAAACCGTCGTAAACATTTCCTTCAGCATCTTCTTTTGGTAGTGGAAGAGGTCTTAAAGATTTACTAAGTAGACTGAATTTTTTCACAAGCAGCGTCATTTCCCCAACCTGTGTCTTGAATAGGGTACCTTCAACCCCGATAAGGTCTCCGATATCTAATAGCTTCTTGTATACCTCGTTGTATAAGGTTGCGTCATCTGTGGTACAGATCTCGTCTCTATTGAAATAAAGCTGAAGTCGGCCTTCAGAATCTTGAAGCTCTGCAAAAGAAGCTTTTCCTTGAATTCTTCTAGACATCAGACGACCGGCCATCACCACGGCTTTGCCTTCTTCGAACTGTTTCTTTACCTCCGAAGTCTTATGTGTGACTTTGAATTCGGCAGCTGGGTAAGGGTTAATTCCTAATGCTCGTAGCTTGCCTAGTTTTTCTCTTCGAATGAGTTCTTGTTCTGAAAGGGCCATAGACTTTATAATAATGATCGCAAAAATAAGAAGTGTTGGCTAATAAATCGTTCGATTCTCGGGGTTCTAACTACTTTTGCATTATGAGTAAAAAGGTGTGGCTACATCGGTTAGGGATTTTAGACTACAAAAAAGCTTGGGATTTTCAAGAAACCCTCTTTAAATCTACCGTAGATCGTAAGATTCAAAATCGAAGAGAGGAGACTGAAGTAGCAACCGAGAACCATTTATTGCTGGTTGAACATCCGCCGGTCTATACACTGGGGAAAAACGGAGATCTAAATAATCTTTTAGTCAGTGAAGAGGTGCTTGCTCAGCGCGGAGCCCAGTTCTACAAGATTAATCGCGGAGGTGACATTACCTTTCACGGCCCTGGACAACTGGTCGGATACCCTATACTCGATCTAGACCATTTCTTCACCGACATTCATAAATACTTGCGTTTACTCGAAGAATCGGTCATCGCAACACTGGCCTATTACGGTATTCAGTCAGAGCGGTCTGCAGGCGAAACTGGAGTTTGGTTAGACGTTGGAACGCCAATGGCTCGTAAAATTTGCGCTATGGGGATCAGAGCAAGTCGATGGGTAACCATGCATGGTATCGCTTTAAATGTCACCACTGATCTTGGGTATTTTGATTTAATGATTCCCTGCGGAATTAAGGGCAAAGCGGTTACCTCAATGAAATCAGAGTTGGGTGCAAAATGCCCGAGTCTAGAAGAAGTTCAGGTGATATGGACTCAAAAATTTGCTGAGATCTTTGAGGCATCGCTTATTGATTCACCTACTCTATTCGATAAACTGTAAGAAAGTTTCCTTCGTCTTTGGTGACGAGCTCTACCTTTCTATCTCCGTCTATATCGGCTAAATCTATTCCTGAAGCCCCTAGGACAGGGAAGCCTGAAAAGAGTTTTCCGTTACTATCGTACAGAAAAAGTTTCTTTGAGGAAGCTTCAAGTACACTGATATAGATTTTATCATTGACCAAAAAGAACTGAGGATCAGTGTAGATGCCATAGTCAAGACTCATCCGTTTTTCTCTTATCTGAAGCGTCTGGCCATCAATGATTACCAAGCTTCGTGAGGATCCAGTAATCTCATGAGCTGAGGTTAGTGATAGATTGGTGCTGCTTACTTTACCTGAAGTACTTACTAGAATAAGAGTTCCTTCAGTGGTGGTAAAAGCAAACTGATCTCGATAGTTGAAAATAT
This sequence comes from Flavobacteriaceae bacterium, assembly GCA_038133115.1. GTDB lineage: Bacteria > Bacteroidota > Bacteroidia > Flavobacteriales > Flavobacteriaceae > UBA3478. The sequence continues at coordinate 3,966 of JAYPSS010000018.1, forward strand.
CGTTCTTCGAAAAGTTGAATTTTTGATTGATCACTAAACGGTCTTTTCCATCGCGCTGTAAAATCTTTAGACGTCCATTTTGAAGTCCTAGTACGATATAATCTCGACTGTTTATTCGAAAGTGCTTCGGGGTAGTAATAACCGGAGCTTCTGCTCGCTTGTAGGTAAAACCATCAACCTTCTCTCCGCGATTATTATACATATATAAGTCTCTACCCTGACTGAATAAGAAACGATAGTTTCGACTATTGTCGTAATCAAAGACCGCAAGAGCTCCGATGTTACCATCGTTAAATCGTTTTGGGAACCCATCGACGTGGTTACCGTTTCGGTCAATAATATGAAAGGCCGTCTCGGTAGTGAATGCAAGCTGTAACTTTCGATTGCGATAAACATCGACCTCGTGAATGCTACCACCTATCTTAGCCTCTAATTGTTTTTTCCACAAAAGTTTACCGTCATTCGAGAAGCGATAGAGGATATTCTTCGAATCTTGTACCACAATTTCTTGGTCGCCGGTATAATGATTCTTGACAAATTGAGGTCGGGTAAGGGCTTCAGATTCAAGGGTAAGATTGAGGATTGGAGTGCTGTTCGCTACCTTTTTCACAGCGACTTTTTCAACCGATCCCACTGCGGTGAAAAAGTAATCGTCTTCTTTTACTTGTTGAAAAATCTGAATAAACCCGTCACTTTCTTTGAGATACAAAGTGGTTATTTCGCCCGATAGATAGGGTTCGGCACTCTGATAGAGGGTGCTATTAGCTAATACATCCCCAGTACTAACAAACTTTAAAAGCTCTCGAAGATCTCCTTCTCCGTCAGAGAATACAAAGGCATTTTCGAAAACTGCAACGTGCGTAAACGGTTTGGTAAAGGAAAACTCAGAAAGTTGATGATCTAATTCAAAAGGTTCAATTTTTAATATGCGATTTCCCAAGTACTCTGATTCAGAAATTCGATCTTCTTCAAGACGTTTCATTACAGTCTCAGAGGCGATAGTTCTTAAATAGAGTAGGGAAGTATTCTCAAGATGGATTTGTGCAAACTCCTCGGCCCCCTCTAGATAGGGTTGTTCGAGCCCTTGTGGTCTAGCGGTTGTCTTTAATGATTTAGTGCTTCTTGGAGCGATTTTCAGTACCTCAGGTTCAATCAGTGACGATTCTTTGAAATGAGCTAGACCCTTAGAGTCATTAATCTCAGTAATTCCGTTCGCGAAAAATTGACCGTTTTCAAAACTTAAGTCGAAGAACAGATGTTTCGCATAAGATTTATTTAAGGGCTCTGAACTTAATAGTTCTAGAAATTCGAGCTGACCAATCAACTTGATTTCATTTTCTTTGAGACTCTTTGCATAAAGTTGACGAATTCGCTCAGGTGTGACAAAACTCCCCTGACCTCTAATTGCCTCTTCGAGAAGTAACTGGGAGTTACTCCAAATGGTTTTTTCACCTAAGGTTGCCCAATACACTCCCTGATTTTCTTTCTCAAACCTCTTAAATACGGTGACTCCTTCGTAAATGAATTGTTCAGATGCTGCTTTTTGAACGGCGATCTCAGCGAGCGCTAAGAAGGTTAGCTTCCCTTTACCTTCTTCGTAAAAGCCTAGATCGATGTTCGCGGGAGTGGTTAGAAGTGAAATTGCTAGTTCACTCAATGGTTTCACAGATGCTATCCGGACAAACGGATAGGACTTGGCAACCTTACTTTCTAAAAAAGCTGCTAAGGTTTCAGAATGGGTTTTGGCAACTAAACTATAATCGCTCGGAAAGTATTGTAAATCAGAAGTTTCTTCTAGGGTTTTAGGCTGACAGGCCACTAGAAAAAGTAGCACAAATCCCAACAGGTATTTCATACGAAAAGGTAGTTTCTTGACCTAAAGGTACAAAGAGCTACAGACCTAGTGCAAAAGATTTTCGATGATGTTTCGTGATCCCTTGAAGTTGGATTGCTTTTTTGTGTGCCTCGGTCGGATAGCCCTTATTTTGCTCCCATCCATATCCAGAGAATTCCCCATCTAAATACTTCATATATTCGTCTCTTGCGGTTTTGGCCAGCACTGAGGCAGCAGCAATAGAAGCGTATTTACCATCTCCTTTGATAATACATGCGTGTGGTATTCCTAAGTAAGGATTAAAACGATTACCGTCTACTAGTAAGAACTCCGGTTTTATTTTTAAGGCGGATACGCAAACATGCATCGCATAGATCGATGCCTGTAGAATATTGATTTCGTCAATCTTTTCCGGCGCTATGTGGGTTACGGCAAAGGCGATCGCCTCTCTTTCAATGACCGGCCTCAAGATTTCTCGTTCTTTCTCACTTAGTTGTTTGGAGTCATTAAGTAGCGGATGGTAAAAGTCTTCAGGCAAAATTACTGCGGCGGCAGTAACAGGTCCTGCTAAACATCCTCGGCCTGCTTCATCTAAGCCAGCCTCCAACTGCCCTTTAATTGCGTAGGGTTGTAATGCCAAATTAATTGACTCTAAATTCGAAAATTTCAGAGGTTGCGGTATTGCCGGCTTCGTCTTGACTATTCACTTGCCAGTAATAGATTTTACCCGCTTCTACAGCCACTTCACTAACCGATTGTGCCGAAGTTGTTTGATAGGTCACCGTTGACTCGTTGTCGAAATCCACTTGATCTAGAGTTTCACTGCTTCCTAGTAAGTGAACGATATGAGCAGCTAAGTCGTTGTCGATATCGCTGCTTTCCCATTCTAGGGTAATCGATGTAACTCCCGTCAGCGTAGCTCCACGACCGGGGCTAACTGCCTCGGCAGGGAACGGCGTATGATTTTCTACTGGTGCTCCTGCATTAAAAAATTTAAAGGCACTTGACTCTGCCGTTTGCGTAGTACTGCTCGATTTTGAAACTACTATCCAACTAAAAGGAGTTCCTCTTGTAAGCGCCATACTCAGAGAGGTATTCGAAGTACTCTGTTCTTGAACGGTATTCGTGTTTAAGTTAGTTACCTTAAGCGTGTAAGTGTTGGTGTTTTCAGAGGGGTTCCATTGAAATAAAACACTGCTTAAATCTGCCGATATAATATTCCCTTGATTGCATTCGGTGTTGTTCGCAGGTGAAACCAAGGTGGCTGCTGTAGGTATTTTGACTTGAGGTTGGGGAGTAGGAGTTTCACCCGGATCTCCACCTGAACAGGCTGCTAAAAATAAACTAGTGATTGTTATATAAAGGAATTGCTTTTTCATCGGATTACCAATTTGTGCGTGATCAATTTATTTTCGGTTCTTACCTGAACCATGTAAATACCGGGTCGAAGTCCATTGACATTTAATTCGATGATACCGGCTGTTGCTTGTTGCTCTTTACTGTAGATCTTGTTTCCGTTAAAATCATAGAGCTCTGCATTTGCTGCTTTTATCGAAGCGTCTCCTAGATAGACAGACACCTTACCATTGAGTACTGGGTTCGGATAAATGAATACCTGATTAGACAAGATAATGGTCTCCGTATAAACCCCTTGACAATCTTGTGCACCGCGCACTTCGATCGTGTTTTCGATGCGGTCGAGCGGAAGATTAATGGATGTTTCGTTCGTAACAAAGGTTTTGCCATTTAGAGTAATTTCAAAAGATTCACCACCAGTCAATTCTAAGGCAACCTCAGAGCCTGAGGTGTTCACTATAGATTGAACGGCGAGGGGTACAGGTTCGTAAAGTACCACTCCTGCGCAGCGTTCGAATCCACTCAAAGTATCGGCTGTAAAACAAAGCTCGTAGTTGCCTCCATCAAGATTTTCGAAAGACACAACTCCTTCGCTGAAATTTGAACTAGCTAGTTGTTGACCGTTCTCTGTAAGTACCGCGTTATAGGTGCCTTCAGGAAGTCCTGATGCTAGAGTTACGGTAATGCTACCGTTATTATTCCCTGAACAGGTTACTGCCGTGGTTTGTACGGTAAAGGCATCTGCTGGCAGGCTAACGATCTCACAGCCATTCACATTGACAGTTGCCCCTGCCGTTGTATTCGGACACTGATCGTTGTCATTAAGTACTCCGTCGTTGTCATTATCGGTATCACATACATCTCCAATACCATCACCGTCAATATCGGCTTGGTCAGCGTTTGGAGTGGTTGGACAATTATCTTCACTATCTGGGATACCGTCTCCATCATCGTCATCATCACAAACATCACCGATACCATCTCCATCAAGATCTGATTGATCGGCGTTAGGGGTGAGCGGACAGTTGTCATCGACATCTAAAATGCCATCATCATCGTCATCTTCATCATCTACATAACCGCTAACCACGAAGTCATCGATTACTGCTCCCTCTTCAGTTACCGCCTCATCAGATTCAAAAACGATTCTGAACGCAATTTGCGTTTCAGCGGTGAGGTCAACTCCATCAATAGATTTGTTAGCCTCGAAATCATAACTGTATTCGGTCATAGCAGCATATTCACTGTCGGTACCTGTCCATTGCGCGCCAACGCAGTTATAACAGTCATCTCCGGCAGTTTGCAGCGTTCTATCTGAATTATACCATTTAGGCCCTGAGTTTATGCTACCTAACACTCTCCAATTTTGACCCTGATCAGTCGTGTACTGAACATATACTAAATCCCAATTGGTCTCTAGATTAAAAGCCATACTGAAACTCAGCTTCGGTGCGAGTATATCACTAAAATTATAGTAGGGCGATAGAAGGTATCCACGAGTCATGTTTGGGTGTTCCCCATCGAGATTGGTTGCCCAAGCTTTTTCTCCTGAGGCTGTCTCGTTGAGTAGTGCTCCCGTAGGTGTTCCCAATTCCCAAACGGATGTAGTAAATGTATCGTTATAAGTTAAGAGCTCTGCTTCAGAAGTTTCTCCATCGTATAAGGTTCCTATTGCTCCGTTTGCATTAATTAATAAGGATTTTTCTTTGGTGTTATTGTCTGCCCAAGCATCGTCGGTAGTTGTTATGCTTACCGATAGGTCTACTTGACCAATAATACTTTGGTCTAGGGCGGGTAAATCTAACGTAACTTCTCCTTCTGCAGGTATAGAAACTTCGTAAGTCACCGGTTCTTGTTCTAACCCGTTAACGGTGTAATTAATGATTACCTCTTCTACGGTATTTAACCCTACATTCTGTACATCAACTTGTGGGGTAATACCTGCGCTAAATAGTCGATTGGCTCCAGGGCGCAGTGCTTTCAGTGAAACGTCATAATCGGCGATTTCTACTAGGATGGGTGAGGTGAAGATTCCCCTACCATAGGTCGAAGCAGCAATGGTCGCATCTTTCACGCTGATTTCTAAATCACTCACGGCTGTATTAGGGAGGTTAGTGCTGAAATCTTCCCACAAACCTTCAGCGATTAATTCATCGTCGGTTCGATAGACACCTAGACTAGTTCCTAGATAAATACTATTTTTTAGATCGCGTGGTTGATGAACAATAGCGAAAAACGCCTGATTGTCAGGTAGGTCTCCAGTGATGTCAATCTTTTCGGCATTACCCGTTTCGGGTACGATGACCTTCATTACTTTCGGATTTGCTGGTTGTTGGTACTCTGCAGAACCTACGCGATTGGATGTCGTCACATAAACTATACGGTTGTCGTTACTATTAATCGTAATATCAGAGATGGGGTTGTCAAATTGACTTATACCTCTAAAATTTTCTCCACCATCTTCACTAATAAAAAGACGGTCTGCCTCAGCGGCATATAAGATGTTTGGATTGTTAGGTGAGGCTTCTAGATCATCAATGCTACTCCCTGACAGATTATCTGAAAGTTTGCTCCATCTACCACTCACCAATTCATACACGGCATTGAAGCCCGAGTAAACTCTACCCGAAGCGCCAATAGTAAGAGGAGTGATCCAATTCCCCCTCTCCGGACTGTCAGCATATCCTAAATTTTGTCCGTTTTGTGAAGTAATCCATAGGGTAGAACCAAACTGTGTAAATCCGTAGGCGATATTTGAATTAGTAGGATCGATTTCGTAGTCCATACCGTCACCCCCTGTCCAAGTGTTCCATTGGTTGTTGTTGTAAACGAATCCTGCGTTGTCTTGGGTACCCCCTACTATCTTACCGGCATCATCGCGAGCCATTCCCATTCTATAGAATTGGCTTGTCATAATTCCTTTATTACTGTAATCAGTGAAGGTATCGCCTCCATCGGCAGAACTATACAGTCCACCGTCGGTACCAGCGTATAATACGTTATTAAAGAATTTCAAAGTGTGTATGTCAGCATGGGTGAAGGCTTCATTATTTACACTCCATTCGTTCAATTTTCCAAAAATGTTACCTCCGTTGGTCGATTTCCAGATGTTTAAGCAGCCTACATAGATCGTATTAATGTCTTCAGGATCGACAGCCATGGCTAAATCAAACCAAGCTTGCGAAGATTCCATGATGTTTGCGCTTTGTGCCGTCTTAGTAAAGGTAGCTCCGTCGTCATTCGAACGATATAAACCTAAAAACGCATAATCGTTAGAAGAGGTGTCCGCATAAAGTACATACACAGAGTTAGGGCTTGCGGGACTTACCCCCAATACCGCTCGACCGAAGTCTTCTGGCAGCACGTTTGAGGTAGACGCTACGAAGTTTTCGCCACCATCGGTTGAGCGATAAAAACCGTCGTTGGTAACCGCATAAATAATATCAGGATTGCCCGGATTTAATCTAAAGTCGGTTACATCTTTTACGGATACCCCACCAAAGGGTGATCGATTAAAAGTAGCCCCAGCATCGGTTGATTTGTAGAATCCGTTCGAGCCTGATACATATACAATGTTATTATCGGTCGGATGTATCACAATTTCATTCAGCGCATTATTACGCCCCATATTAGCAGCTGTAAGGTCAGTTTCTTGCCAAGTCACACCGGCGTCTGTAGACTTCATCACTCCAATCGAGTAACTGTCAAGTGCATCATCATCACCTGTGGCTATATATATAATGTCTGTATTGGTCTTGTCAATAGCAATTCCCGAAACACCAATTTGCGGATATTCATCGAAAATAGGATTCCAACTCTGACCGGCATCAAAACTCTTCCAAAGCCCTCCCGAGGGAGCCCCGGCATACCAGATCTGATCATTGCTCGGGTCGATAGCCATCTGATTAATTCTTCCCGTACCTGGCGTGTAGCGAATAAGCCCCGCGTTGACCGGTCCTATATTTGACCAATTGGCAGTGGTATTTACCGTGTTGGGCTGTGTGATTTTGTCTTTGTATGCTTGATACAACGTTTCAGAGGGAAGAATATATCCATCCTTATCAGTGAAATACTGCCAGTAGTTCTCCCAACGCTTGAAGGGTTTGTATCCACTCCCTTTTCTGTTGCGATCGTGAGTAGCAAAATACTTCTGGGCCGCCTTGCTAATTTGTGAAAGGGTGTACATCGGTTGTCCCGTTTCAGGATCTACTCTTTCTTCCTTTTCATTCTGTAAATAAGCTGTGAGAGGTGCGTTTGATTTATACTGGGCGTGTAGAGAAACCGTTAATAATAATGTTCCAACTACCAGCAGCAAGTTCTTCTTCATAGTGTTTTTGTCGTGCATAGATTATAAAATTACGGCTTATTAACATTTTTAACAATAGAATGATTCCTTCTGCTAATTTTGTTTGCCTTTATTTGCAACATGAATCGTGTAGTTCTATTATTGGGATTATTGTGGAGTGGTATGATGATGGCTCAGTCAGATGCCCAGCTCAAAGCAGTTAATCTTAAAGGTGCTCCAAGAAATATAAGTTTTTCTGATTCTATCGCTGAACGATTCAAGGAGCGCGCAAGAATGCCACTTGCTCCAATCACTGACTACCTTATTATATCGAGCCGAAGAGATACGACATCTCTAGACACGACCCTTACCATGCAGCTTGCTCATCGCTTTAATGCGGCGCGACGAGATTTATTTGGTCGAATTCCTTTTTCGAATATTGGAAGGCCCATGGGAGAACTAATCAAAGAGGTTCCCAATCAGCAATCCTTTCTGGGCAATTCATCGCTTTCGTATATGATTTATGAGAAGGATGACATTTCCTTTTACAGAACGCCAACTCCGCTGACCGAATTGAAGTTTTTGACTACTCATAATAGAGGTCAACAAGCGGATGCCTTCTTAGCCACTAATCTATCTCCAGAGTTTAATTTAATGATGGGTTATCGAGGTCACCGCTCAGAAGGCCATTACGCCTTTGAAGAAGTAACGTCTGGTAGCTTCAGAACCTCATTCAATTATACCTCTAAGAATAAACGTTATCAGCTTTTAGGGTTTTACACCTATTACGATGGTCAGCAACAGGAAAATGGAGGACTTCTTTTTTCCGCTTCTCAATTTGAATCGGGAGACCCACAATTTGGCGATCGTAAACTAATCGATACGCGGCTTTCAGATATTAAACATCGAATCGTTCAACGGGCTTATTATATCAATCAGCGTTATAAGATTACCGAGCAGCTATATGCATTGCAAGAATTCCATTACGATTCCCGATACTTTCAAATGAATCAGGCAAGCGGTACTCCCGATTTTGGGGAGACCTTAACTTCGGGCGTTACTGATGATAAGCATGCTGTTAATGGTACCGACCTAAGTGGAGGATTAGAGTTTAGAAACAAAAGTATAGGCACCCTTAGTGCGCGATTGCGCTATCTTAAAACCGGACAGTATTTAAAGGATACTATTCTAAGTGAAGAAATATCCCAAGATCGTTCTTCTATATATAAGGATCTACGTGCCGAAGGTATACTATATAGTAAGTGGGGATCCGTTGACCTTAGATCAGAAGTTGGTCTTCCTCTTCAACAAGAGACTCATGGATTATATATAGATGCAGTCGTAAAAGTTGCGTTAGATTCAACCGTGACTTTGAAGGCCGGATTTAATCGGTCTGAACGTTTACCTTCTTTGAACAGGGTTAGATATTCAAGCAACTACCAGCCCTTTCATTGGAATCGTCGAAGCTCTCAACCCTTAGTTAAGTACAATAGTTTATATACTTCGTTAGAAACAGATCGGTGGGGGAGTTTAACGGCTGGCTTTGATCGCATAGATAATTACACCTACTTCGCAGCCATTAATAAAGAAGGAATGCTTCGTTCAGATGAGGCTCTTGTTCGTTCGCACATAACTGATTCTCCCGTTGAAATTAAATATATAGAGTATCAAGGTGCCTTACATTATAATAAATGGACTTTAGATTTAAGAGCTCGTATTCAAGAATCTGGTGCTACTGAATCCTATTATAACATTCCAAAAGCAATCTTGAGGTCTACTTTATATTATAATACCGATCTTTTCGAAAAGGCAATGTTTGCTCAAATCGGAATCAAGGCTCATTATTTTGACGCCTTTTATGCGGATGCTTATCACCCTGTTCTGGGAGAATTTTATGTTCAGAAGGAGAAAATGATCGGCGGATATCCCCTAGTCGATGCATTCATTAATGCAAAAGTCAGAACCATGAGGTTGTTTTTGACCTATCAACATGTCAATTCAAGGGTTTCTAACAATGACTATTTCGCCGCGCCGAACTACCCTTATCGTGACGGGGTGGTGCGTTTCGGCTTTGTTTGGAATTTTTTCGATTAATTTTTTTCGTACGCTTTTTTAATCTAACTTGTTGATCCTTTTCGCTTTAAATAAGGGGCGAAAAAAAACTTTGAATTTTTTTAAAATTTTTTTGTCGAAAAGCTTGCATTGAAGAAATAATCGTTCCTATATTTGCACCCGCTTTGAGAAACAAAAGCACAAACATTGAAACACTGAAATGATCACGCAAGTGAACCAAAGCTCTTAAAAGAGGGGGTAGTAAGTGTGACGTTCTTTGAACATATTGAGATGACAAAAGCGTAAGATTCGTAAAGAATTAAAACTAAGATGCTCGGGGTCGATCTGTGATTTGTTAGTCATAAATTATTTAAGATTCAACAATGAAGAGTTTGATCCTGGCTCAGGATGAACGCTAGCG
>JAYPSS010000019.1:0-13611 GCA_038133115.1 Flavobacteriaceae bacterium
TTAGCCGATTTCACACTATTTGTCCCTGCACAATTTGCAGGTGCTATGCTTGCAGCATTAGCAGTATGGTTTATGTATCGAGATCATTTTGAGGCAACCGAATGTCTTGAAACCAGACGTGGGGTATTTTGTACCGCTCCTGAAGTGTATAGTGTCAGTCGAAACTTCTTCAGTGAATTTATTGGGGCTTTTGTATTACTCTTTGCCATTTTCCATATTACCGATCCTGAAGTGCTAGAAACCGGTCAGAAACTAGGAATGGGTTCTTTAGGGGCACTACCAGTAGCGATATTCGTATGGGGAATCGGGCTCAGCTTAGGAGGTACCACCGGCTACGCCATTAATCCTGCAAGAGATCTAGGGCCGAGACTAACCCACGCATTACTTCCTATGAAGGAAAAGGCTGGCGGGAACTGGTCTTATGCATGGATCCCTGTTGTGGCTCCAATTGCAGGAGGAGTTTTTGCAGCGCTACTACACCAATTTCTAGTGAATTAAAGCGCTCTATCGGGATAATTACAGAAAATCCCGTCAACGCCCATTGCTTTCATTTGAGCAATGTCCTCTGCTTCATTAACAGTATAAGTGTAAACCTTGAAGCCTTTTGCATGAATAGCGTCTACCGCTTCTTGAGTAAGATTTTTATACCAAGGGTTTACAGCAATGGCTCCTAACTTTTCTGCAATAGGGATAGCATCTAGTGGATCCTTTTCGGTAAGTACTGAGATAGCAACGGCTGGGTTTAGTTCTCTCATTTTTTCAAGTTCATCCCAACGAAATGATGAAATCACGAACTGGTCAAGACTCCAGCCCTGATGTAAACTGTAGTATTCAATAATTTGGTTGACTTTCGCTGCAGTATTAGCTCCCTTAAGCTCTATGTTTAGAGAAATTCGACCATCTACAGCCTTAAGCACATCTTGAAGTTTAGGTATTTTATGGCCTCCTTGAAGGGTTAAAGCCAACACTTCGGTCATATACAGGTCTTCTATTTCTCCAGCTCCATTGGTCAAATCATCTACTCGATCGTCATGAAATACAACAACCTCTCCAGAGCGAATACGAAACACATCTATCTCCACCATCGACACCCCTAAATCAATCGCTTTCTCGACTGATGCAAGGGTGTTTTCGGTAACATAACCCATTGCTCCGCGATGCCCAATGACTAGAAAATCGTCTGAAGTACTCATCTGACAAGAACTTAGAATCATTGCAATAGTAACTAAAATGCTTTTTCTCATGGCTTCATTTGTATTAATAAAAAGGATCGGGGTTGCATTCTAATGAGTTTTGATGTCGAAGACTCAACCTTATTGATGGGATCGTAATACCGATCATAACCCTCTAATTCCCTGTAATCTGAGAGGTCGATTTGACGATCCTCCTCATTTTTATTCAAAAATAGGACAAGCTTTTCATTTTCAACAAATCTAGAGATCACATAGACTCCATCGTTCGGAGCGTAGTGCAAGGTTTCACCAAACCTCATCGCCTCTGAACGGCTTCTCAATTGAAATAATTGGGCAAATAGGGCTTGGGTAGCCTTCTGTTCAGCAGTTAAACCCGACTTGGTAAAGGCATTGATTTCATCCCCTGGCCACCCTCCGGGAAAATCAGTCCGAATCAACCCATGATCTTGGGGCTTGGCTGTATTTTGCATGAGAACCTCTGTACCGTAATAAATTTGTGGAGTTCGAGGCGCCATAGCTAGTAGAGCTAGTGCCATATGATGTAGCTTGACATCTTCACTAAGCTGAGTATAAAGGCGATCCATATCGTGATTATCCCCCATGAAAACTAATGCCTTAGGGTTTGGATAATAGAAATCATTCGACAACGCAGTATACCATTCAATGAGTCCCTTATCCCAAGATTCTTCATTGGTAAGGGCGTCTACCAGGGCCTTTTGTAAGGGAAAATCAAAGACAGACGGTAAATGGGATTCATATCCATCCGCATTGGACGCTGACTGTTGCCAATATCCGACCCTGAGGGGATTATAACTCCACTCTTCGCCTACAATGGTAAACTTCGGATACTGGGTTTGAATGGCCCGTGCCCACTCAGCCATAAAGGTAGGATCGTTGTAGGGATAAGTATCTTGACGAATTCCTCCCAAGCCAAGGGTTTCGATCCACCATAAGCTATTTTGAATGAGGTAGCGCGCCATAAAAGGGTTGCGATGGTTCAGGTCAGGCATAGCGGACACAAACCATCCTTCAAGCATTCCGTCCTTGTCTTTTTGAGCGGCGTAAGGATCTTGTATCGTAGTTCTACGATGGTTCGAATAAGCAATTTCACCTGAGGTTAAAAAAGCCTCTTGTCCATTAATCCAATCTGAAAAGGGTAGATCACTCATCCACCAGTGGTTCGACCCACAATGGTTATTGACTTGATCCATGATTAGCTTCATCTCACGACTTCGCAGCTCATTGGCTAGTAGACGATACTCCTGAAGAGAACCAAATCTAGGATCAACTTTATAAAAATCGGTAATCGCATAGCCATGATACGACTGCTCAGCCATATCGTTGATCAGAAGTGGACTAGACCAAACGGCAGTCATTCCCAGATCATTGAGATAGGGAATAGCCTGTATGATACCAGTAATATCACCACCATGACGCTTGTAATCGTGCGATCGATCAACCGCCTGTTCTTTTAGCCCAGAAACACTATCATTAGACTCGTCCCCGTTGACGAAGCGATCAGGTGTAATGAGGTATATCGCGTCTCCAGAATTAAAACCTTTGATTTTTTCAGAGCCAAATTCTAATTCGTACAGCTCATATTCATATTCGAATTTTGAGACTTTGTTAGAGAACTCGAAGACCAATTTCTCAGGTTTCTCTACCGAAGAAAGATCCAGATCTATGAAAAGATAATTCGGACTATCTGCCTGATGAACTTTCTTAATCAACTGATTTCTACCCTTTTTCAGCTTTACCTGAAAGGCTCCTACATCATTAGCTTTAACCAGTAATTGCAATTCAGAATTTGCCATCCCTACCCACCAATTGGGCGGCTCGACACGAATATCTTGGGCCTTCGCAAACCATAGGGTTAACAGAAAAAGACCTAAGAATATTCTGAATTTACGCATGATTATAAGCTGTAGGTATACTTCGTTTCTGGTTGTAATTCGATTCGCTCACCCTTAATTCGGATACTCATTGGTAATTCAGCAGATCTCAGTGTGAAGGTAGCTGCGTCCTTAGACACTTCGACTTCAATACTTCTTGATCTAAAAGTGATCGAAAATTTATAACTATCCCACTCCTTAGGAATCTGAGGATTAAAGTGAAGTTTATCTTCAATCAATCGAAGCCCGGAGAAACCTTCAATAACACTTAACCATGTACCCGCCATAGAGGTGATATGTAACCCCTGATGAACCTCCTTATTGTAATCGTCTAGATCGAGTCTTGATGTTCTGAGGTACAATTGATACGCCTGATCCATACGACCGAGCTTTGCAGCCTGAATACTGTGTATACATGGAGAAAGTGACGATTCGTGAACCGTTAAAGGCTCGTAAAAGTCAAAGTGCTTCTCTAATTGCTCTGCCGTAAAATGATCTTCGAAGAAATAGAATCCTTGAAGCACATCTGCTTGTTTGATATACGGAGATCTTAATATACGGTCCCAAGACCACTTTTGATTGATCGGACGATCATTAGGCCCTAACTCACTAACCGGTTTTAAAACCTTATCTAAGAATCCATCTTGCTGTAAGAACACCTCCTTAGACTCACTGTAAGGGAAGTACATATTTTCGGCAATCTCCTCCCACTTCGAAAGCTCGTTATTGGTTAGTTTGGTCACTCCGATGATTCGCTCATAGTCCTCTAGATATCCGTCTTGAACCTTCTCTACTTGTCTCTTGGCATATTGTAGACACCACTTTGCAATGTAATTGGTATACCAGTTATTATTGACGTTGTTTTCGTATTCGTTGGGCCCAGTAACACCAAGCATAACATAAGCCTTCTTGTCTTCTGAATAGTTGACGCGCTGCTTCCAAAATCTTGCAATCGCAATCAGCACCTCAAGTCCCATTTCTGGGATGTAACTATAATCACCCGTAAATCTTACATAGTTAAAGATTGCGAAGGCAATCGCTCCGTTTCTATGGATTTCCTCGAAGGTGATTTCCCATTCGTTGTGACACTCCTCGCCGTTCATAGTTACCATCGGATACAAAGCTGCTCCGCCCGTAAAGCCCAACATCTTAGCATTGGCAATGGCCTTATCAAGTTGTCGGTATCGGTAGGCAAGAAGATTTCTAGCCACCTCTTCACTCTTGGTTACCATGTAAAAAGGCAAACAATAAGCTTCAGTATCCCAATAAGTACTTCCGCCGTATTTCTCACCCGTAAAGCCTTTAGGCCCAATATTCAAATCAGGATCTTTACCGAGATAGGTCTGGTTGAGATGAAAGATATTATAACGAATACCTTGTTGCGCTTTGACATCTCCTTTAATCTCAATGTCTGAGCGCTCCCAGATTTCGGCCCATGCTGACTTTTGAAGATCAAGAAGCCCTGTAAACCCGAATCCACTTGCCTTATCTAAGGCTTCATTAGCTGCCGCAATTAAGTTTTCTTTAGAGTGATATCTAGAAACCGTGTATCCGCCAAACTTGGTTAACCTTGCCGTTTGACCCGAATTTACACGGGTAACATAATGAATCGAAACCTTAGAATCTGAACACTCCTCGCCCGCAGGCTTAATGGAACGCTCACCAACTTCTAAGTTTGACTGCATAAAGGTGCAAGTGTAGAACTTCGTTTTATTGGTGTGTGCTTCTATGAAGGCGCGGTTTCCTTTTTGAGTCACATTAGTAGTCGACCAGAAGGCGTCATCCCAATTGCTATCTCTATTTTTAATACCGCTATCAACGTAGGGGCGAATCTCTAAATCAATTCCGTCCTTAAGAGGCGTAATTTCATAGGCAATTGCCCCAATCTCATCTATAGCAAGGCTTAGAAAGCGAGTTGACTTTACTTTGACATGAGCCCCGTTATTTAAGATGACCTCAAAGGTTCTGCAATACCAGCCCTCTTTCATGTTCAACTCACGACGGAAATTCAAAACCTCAGCGGCTGCCGCAATATCAAGTTCTTCACCTGAAATCAGCACTTCAATTCCGATCCAATTCGGAGCATTTAAAACTTTTGCAAAATATTCTGGGTATCCGTTCTTCCACCATCCTACTTTGGTCTTGTCTGGATAATAAACTCCCGCTATATAACTTCCTTGAAACGTATCCTTACTGTAATTCTCTTCGAAATTCGCACGTTGGCCCATAGCCCCGTTACCCAGGCTAAAAAGACTCTCTGCAGAAACTACATTTTCAGGACTGTACTTGGATTCTATGATCGACCACTCATTGGCCTCTACTAAGCTTTGATTCATTTATTCTCTATCGATTAATTGATCTAAAAATGGAAGGGTTAACTCGGTAAAATCTTTAACTACATGTTTGGCATGCTGCAGTGTCTCTGTATCTCCAACACCGATACTGCACATGCCGGCTCGATTGGCAGCCTCAACTCCAGCAATCGCATCTTCAAAAACCACGGAGTATTCAGGTGAGACATTCAACCCACTTGCAGCCTTAATAAAAACTTCTGGATCTGGTTTCGCTTTAGAAACCTTGTTACCATCTATAATGATTTCAAAATAAGAGGTTAGCGCAACCCTGTCGAGAATTAAAGTGGCGTTCTTACTCGCAGAACCTAAAGCTACCCCTTGACCTCTCTCTTTGAGGTGATCTAAAACTTTTTTGACGTCTACGAGAATTTCATCCTCAGTCATGTCTTGAATGAGGTTCAGGTAGTCTTCATTTTTTTCGTACATCCACTGATTAAAATCATACTCTGAGGCACTGACTCCTCCACTTTGTAGTAGTAATTCGAGACTCTTTTGACGACTTACTCCTTTAAACTTCTCGTTTTCTGTTTCATCGAAAAAGATCCCTAAGCGATCGGCTAATTTTTTCCATGCCAAATAATGGTATTTGGCAGTATCTACAATTACCCCGTCAAGATCAAAGATGAAAGCGTTGCGACCACTTCTCATACCCTTGTTTTTATCGGGACAAATGTAATCAAGATAAAGGGATCCGGCCTACCTAAAATAATACCACAAGAACAGAACCACTAGAATAATTGCTATGGTCAGGTAGCGTTCAACGGGCTGCGTTTTTTGCTCTGCCGAGGCAACTGCCCCACGCTCGTAAACTAAACCTGCTTCCACTTCTTTGGCAGTAGATGCGTTTGAAAGACTAACTAGGACCATTACGGCAATACTAACGACAAAAAGGAAAATGGCATAATGCAAGAAGTTCATCGTAACCAGTGTGTCAATCATTCCACCTTCAGCCAACTGCAAACCACCTTCTTGAGTCATGTATTCTAAAACTAGACGAGCCATTCCTAAGAAGAAGCCAGTCCAAAGTGCAGCTACTGCACCCTTTGCATTAATCTTCTTGTAGAAAATACCTAATAAGAAGGCTGCCGCGATCGGAGGTGAAACATAGGCCTGTACACTCTGTAGATATCTGTAGATTCCGCCGCCCTCAGTCAGTTTTTTCATAAAAGGGATCCATGCTAAACCTACAATCACAAGGATTACCGTAGCAATTCGACCTACCATTACTAATTGTTTTTCACTTGCCTCTGGCTTCCATTGCTTATAGAAGTCAAAGGTGAAAAGTGTTGAGGTACTATTAAATACAGAAGACAACGAACTCATAAGTGCCGCTAGGAACCCTGCCACAACAAGACCTCTAAAACCAACAGGGAGTACTCGTAAAATCAGTGCAGGTAATGCAGCATCGGTTGTTGTGCGAACCTCTCCCGTAATTGGGTTGGTAACTGTAAATAAATCTGGATACGAAGTCACTGAAAGTGCGTATGCAATGATACCAGGGAAGATGAAAATAAATAAAGGAAGAAGCTTTAAAAAAGAACCAAAAATAGTTCCCTTTCTCGCTGTTGATATGTCCTTAGCAGAAAGTACACGTTGAACGATAAACTGGTCAGTACACCAGTACCAAATACCTAAAATAGGAGCTCCTAATAGTACACCTGTCCATGGATACTCCTTATTTCTCCATAAACTCATAAACGTATCGGCATCTGGCGAATTCGCCTGAATTGCAGCGGTCACTTCTGACCATCCTCCGATAGCTTCTAATCCAAAATAGGTCGCCGCTAAACCACCCAAAATAAAGATGATCGCCTGAGCCATATCTGTATAGATAACCGCCTTAAGACCTCCAAAAACAGTGTATAGACCTGTTGCAATTACCGTAATCAATGCACCTGTCCAGAAAGGAATACCCAACAATACTTCAAACACTAATGCTCCTGCGAAAATGGTGAAGGATATTTTGGTGAGAACGTAGGAGATGATAGAGACTACAGAGAGATAAGTCCTTGCCCCTTTATTGTATCGACGCTCCAAAAATTCAGGCATCGTGAATACTCCACTCTTAATGTAGAAGGGGACAAACACCCATCCCAAAAGGAGTAAGATCAATGAAGCTAAAATTTCAAATTGAGCCTCAGGAAAGGCTCCTCTTGCACCTGAACCAGAAAGTCCAATAAGGTGTTCAGAACCTATATTACTAGCAAAAAGTGAGGCTCCAATGGCAAACCATCCCAAATCTCGGCCACCTAGAAAATAACTAGAGGCATCTGCTCCCGCCTTTTCTTTTTTGGTAACAAACCAAGCAATTCCAAAAATCAATAAGAAGTAAGCAGCGATTACAGTGAAATCTATAGCTCCTAGGGTTTCCATAAAGTTGTCATTATGATTAGTAACTTTGCAATTTAGACCTTTTTTGGAATTAACACGGAGTGTTGTGGTAAAGCAATTGTTTTTTGTCGGATTTGTGATTCTGAGCTTGAATCTTCAGGCTCAAATCGGCGATTTACCAAAGGCTAGACCTATCATTAAAGGACAAAATCCCAATCTAGGCGCTAAAAACGATTCGAAGGGAACGCTACTCAGAATGCCTTCTGTACTTGACAGCAGCCTAACAAAACTAAAATCAGGACCTCAGCTCATCGACCAATCGAACCTCAAAGATGCAGGTTTTGATTTAGTCATTGATCCAAAGATCGCACTGGCAGAAAATGCCAATACCAATCTCGCTAGAGGAGATATGTATCTCGGAGATGTCAAGACCTCTGCAGACAATGTGGGGATCGCTATAAGAGATCACGGAGAAATTGACGGGGATCGCGTACTCATTCTTGTCAATGAAGTCGTGGTTGAATACAATGCCTTACTAAGCGGACGTTTTCAAAAGCTTAATGTAGCATTAAAAGAAGGCTTTAACACCATCGAATTCAGAGCGCTAAATCAAGGATACGCTGGCCTAAACACCGCCCAATTATTGGTTTTGGATGACAAAGGCGAAGCGATTAAAAACCAAAGTTGGTATCTAGCCACCGGTTCTACAGCGAAAATTATTGTTGTAAAAACACCAACCCTAGAAGACTAGTAACGTTCGCCAGGATGGTAGGTTTCTATTGCTCTTCGTAGCACCTCCTCTTTGTAAAATGGAACCTTCTTAAAAGCGCCTTCTGCATAAAGTGAGGTCTGATCATCAAAGTGCTTAGAGCTCGAATCACGACTCTGCCCACCTGCTAGTAGGCTATACGCCTCAACCTTATCACCGAATTCTACAACGGCCACAAAACTATTACCACGGGTACCGTAGATCTTTTTAGTGTTATTGTGATAACGTGCGCCATAGGCCGCCAGTGCGCCCCAGCGACCACTTGCATGCGGAATAGCAACACTTGGTAAAGAATCACTGAAGGCTTGATAAATAGAGCCATCAATCCTTTGATATCTATTTACCTCACCCCATGCAATCAGCGGCGTACCAAAGTCAGTAATCATCTGTTCTGCAGTGGCCCTCAAAAGCGCTAATTTCTTTTCAGGATCACTTTCACTACTTCCCCAAAAAGTCAAATGTTCCAATTCGCTATATCCATTAGGGCGTTTAATTTCTTTAAGAAGTCGAGTGCCATAGAAATGCGCAATACTCATGGCTCTGCTGTCTATATTTGTTTTAAAATCCCATGAGCGCAAGGCTTCGATAATGGGAGAGAGTTCTGGGTCTGGAAAACGATCGTAAGCATCAATAAGACCTGGAATCAACACTTCAAAAGCAGGTAAACTCGGATCATAAGCAAGCTGAATCAACGATTGCAAATCGTGTTTTTGTTCATTAGCGATCAGTCGGATGGCGTGAATACCTCTGAAATTCTCGGGGGCTGTACTCATGTAATACGGATAATCTTCAGGCTTTGGGCTATCGTCCCCAGCTAAGGTAAATGGGGTAGAGTTGCAGTTTTGTAACCATCCGGTCGATGGATTTAAGAGCGTGATATGCTCGCTTACTTCATGAAGCCCTTGCCAATCGGTTTCTGGATTAGTACCATCTACGGGTTGTGCATAATCGAATCGCGTGTTGCGTTTCGGAATAAAATTCCCATGCCAGTAGGCAATATTACCCTCTGCATCAGCATAGACCGTATTGTTCGAAGAGTTCGTTTTCAAGTTCATCATGTTACTAAAACCTTCATATCCGTTTTGCTTGGTTCGAATAAACGACTGTTCTAGTGCACGAGCCGGCGACCACATCATCGCGGTTGACACCCACTTGTCATCTAATTGATGAGTGACCGGGCCATGATGGGTGCGATAAAGCGTATAAGTCTGTTCAACTAGGCTGCCATCCTCTGACCTAACTTTCAAAGTAGTGTCAAAGGATTTTACAGGTCTCCATTGAGATCCGTATCGATATTCAAGACCGTTTTCAGTCTTGCGAACCTCTTCTACAAATTCATCAATGACGTCGGTGTAGGTTGAGGTATGCATCCATCCGGTCTTCTCATTGAACCCTTGATAGATGAAAAATTGACCCCAAGTCACCGCGCCATAGGCGTTCAAGCCTTCTTCACTAACCACATGCATCTCTCCTCTAAAAAAGAACGAGGTGTGAGGATTGATTAGCAGCATAGCATTACCCGATTTCGTTTTATGGGAATTAAGTGCGATTCCATTAGACCCTGCAGGTTCTAAAAGTGCAACCTCTGCCACAATAGCCTCAGATTCTATAAAATCAATGGGTCGTTGCTCTCCATAAAAAGCTTTGATCTTACGCGTCGAAACCCGTTCAATATCTCCCCCAATAGATCCTTCGCTAAAGTAGTAGGGCATCCAAGGCTCGAAATGCTTGATCACCCGCGGCTCCACCTCTGGATGAGTCTCTAAATAATAATTCACACCATCTGCAAAAGCAACGCAAAGTTCTTTGAGCCAATCAGGGCTTTCCTCAAAAGCGGCTTTGGCTTCATCTTCAGTCATGAACAGCTGAGCTCGAAGGTCACTATATAAGGCAGATGAACCATCAGCTTCAGCAAGCCTTCCCGTTGCCCAAATATAATTTTGCTCAACTCGATTAAAATCATCCTCACACTGGGCATAAAGCATTCCAAAAACAGCATCCGCATCGGTCTCTGCATAAATATGGGGTACACCGAAGTCATCTCGAATAATCTCTACACGTTCAGCCCTAGCCTCTAGTCTTGAAAGTTCTTCAGAGCCGGTGCATGCCGTTAACACCGAAAAGAATAGTAATAACCCAATCTGCTTCATTTGAATTCAATTTTAATACTTGTTCAAGATACTGCATTTTGACTGCAGTGATGCACCTTATCTTTGCGGGTATGAGCGAGACACGTAGCAGTTTAAAAAAAGCCTTCAGAACAATAATCAGGCCCAGAATTCATTTAGTATTCACAGGTCTTGGCCTTATCGTAATCAGTAAGGGAGCTTCATTTGTCGCTCCTTTAGCCATGAAAACCTTTGTCGATGAGCTTATTCCCAACCAAGATTTAGAAGGGATTAAAACTCTCGTAATCGTGGTATTAATCGCTCTTGTTCTACAAGCCACAACTAGCTTTTTACTAACTCGTTTAGTCAGCGTGGCGGCACAGTACCTTATTACAGAGTTGCGTATTCAAGTACAGCAGAAACTACTATCTCTTCCCGTTCGCTTTTTTGAAAATACTCAAACAGGAGCCCTAGTTTCTAGAGTGATGAAAGATGTGGAAGGGGTCAAAAGCCTCGTAGGAACTGGTCTTGTTCAATTGATTGGCGGGTTATTTACTGCTGCGGTGGCATTCGTATTTCTCATCCGGCTGAGTCTTCCAATGACCCTTTTTAGTTTAGCGCCTTTAGCCCTATTTGCGCTCATCGCCTTCAAAGCCTTTACAACCGTGCGCCCCGTATTCAGAGAAAGAGGTAAAATTGAGGCGGAGGTAAAAGGTCGACTGAATGAGACTTTCTCAGGCATTCGAATGATTAAAGGATTTTCGGCAGAATCAAGAGAAAAATCGAGATTCGAAAAAGGAGCTACTATACTTTTCGAAAACATTAAAAAGTCAATGATCTATATGGCGCTGATTAGCAGCGGGTCCATACTGCTAGCCGGGGTCGCCACTACACTAGTTACCGGCCTCGGAGGTTACTACATTATCGAGGGTTCATTAAGTCTTGGTGAGTTTTTACAATTTACCTTCTTGCTTGGTTTACTAATCAGCCCAATATTTCAGCTAACTAGTGTGGGTACTGAAATCACTGACGCCCTAGCGGGTCTTGATCGTACCGAAGAGTTATTCGAAAAGATCTCCGAATTTGAAAAACATCAGGGGGCTGAATTAATCGGAGGTTTTCAGTCGCTAGCTTTTGACAAGGTGTGTTTTAGTTATGATGAAGGCCGTAAAGTCTTGAATGATATTAGTTTCGAATTAAAAGCGGGGCAAACTATAGCTCTTGTAGGAAGTTCTGGGGCAGGAAAATCTACGTTAGCGAATCTAGCAGCTCGATTTCTTGAACCCGATTCAGGACAACTTATCATCAATGGACAATTCTCCCATGAAATAGATCTTGCCTCTTACCGTAAACAACTAGGAGTAGTTCTTCAAGATGATTTTCTTTTCGATGGAACGATCAGAGAAAATGTGCTCTACGGCAATCCCGAATGCAGTGAGGAAGAACTTAACTCGGCATTAGACGCTGCCTATGTGAGTGAATTCGTAGCGGATTTAGAAAAAGGTATTGAAACCGTTATCGGTGAAAGGGGTATTAAACTCTCTGGAGGGCAACGACAGCGATTGGCCATTGCCAGAGCCCTAGTGGCAAATCCGAGACTATTAATTCTCGATGAAGCCACCTCGAATTTAGATGCTGAAAGCGAGCACTATATTCAACTTGGTCTAGAGAATCTAACTCGCAACCGAGCTACGCTTGTAATTGCCCACCGGCTGAGCACTATACAGAATGCAGATACGATTATCGTCTTAGAAAAAGGTGAAATTGTGGAAAAGGGAACACACAAAGAGCTATTTGAAAAACAAGGTAGATACCACAGTCTGTATACGAGACAAGCTCGCATCTAACAGTCTTGCTTAAGACTCTGGAGCCATTTGAATCACGAGGCCTTCAAGCTCCTCAGTAATGGGGATTTGACAGCCCAGACGACTATTTTCTTTAACGTGAAAGGCCTCTGAAAGCATAGCCTCTTCCTCATCAGACATGGGGCTGAGTTCATGGGAAGATTCTACATAGCATTGACACGAAGCGCACATTGCCATTCCTCCACAAATACCGACTGTACCTTCGGGCTCGATCTCATAGGAGCGTACCACCTCCATGAGATTCATATTCATATCTGTCGGGGCTTGCAATTCATGCTTCACACCTTGTCGATCGATGATTGTTATTGCAACTTCATTCATGATTAGTCAATAGTTTTGACAACCGCTTTAGGTGCTTCTTTTTTGGAGCCATCAAAACCGGTAACACCGCCTACCGTAGTGTATTTCATCACATAGCGCTTGTTTGGGTGGATGCGAGCATAAGCACTCTGACACATTAAAGTTGCCTCATGAAAACCACAAAGAATTAATTTCAATTTACCAGGATACGTATTTACATCACCTATAGCATAAACACCGGGTATATTCGTTTGATAATCTAGGGTGTGATCTACCTTTATGGCGTTCTTCTCAATCTCTAATCCCCAGTCAGATAAAGGGCCTAATTTTGGAGAAAGACCAAACAGTGGGATGAAAGCATCAACGGCCACCTCTTTGGTTAAATCAGTTTGATGATTATGAATCACTAAAGACTCCAGTGAATCGCCTCCCTTTATTTCAACCACCTCGGCAGGTGTATTTAATAGAATTTTTCCTTTATTCTTAAGTTCTTGAACTTTCTCAACCGAATCTAAGGCACCTCTAAACTCATTGCGACGATGAACCAAATGAACCTCACTGGCAATGTCACTTAAGAAAATAGACCAATCTAGGGCCGAATCTCCTCCTCCAGCAATCAAGACCTTTTTACCGCGATATTGTTCTGGGTCTTTCACCATATAGGCTACCCCACGGTCTTCAAATTTCTCTATACCGGAAATTTCAGGTTTTCTTGGCTCGAAACTTCCAAGCCCCCCCGCAATGGCAACTACTTTTGATTTGTGCTTTGTTCCCTTGTTAGTGGTTACAATAAAGTAAT
>JAYPSS010000020.1:0-13473 GCA_038133115.1 Flavobacteriaceae bacterium
TACACCGATAATTTCAAAATTGGAGATCCCGAAAATATTTTAATAGTGGAGAAAATGCATCAAGGTATAATCTCAAAAAACTTCGAAATGGTCGGAGAATTCTTAACTGATGATGCTATTTTTTATATGGAA
Organism: Flavobacteriaceae bacterium; assembly: GCA_038133115.1. Lineage (GTDB taxonomy): Bacteria > Bacteroidota > Bacteroidia > Flavobacteriales > Flavobacteriaceae > UBA3478. The sequence continues at coordinate 133 of JAYPSS010000020.1, forward strand.
GATGGGGCAACTATTGAAGGTAAATCAGCACTATTAGACTTTATGGAAACCAATTTTACCCAAATCACCTTAAAAAATTATTCAGTAGGTGTTAGTATCTCTGTGGTAGGTGAAAACGGCCATGAATGGGTTTTAATGTGGGATCAAGCAGACATAGAAACCCCTGATGGTAACCTTCAAAAGGTAGATTGGATGGATGCCTTCAGATTAGAAAACGGAAAAATCGTAGCCATGAACGGTTTCGTAAAATCACCTAAATAGTTAAACCTAAATTATTTGAAAACGGTTGCACTTCAATAGTGTAACCGTTTTTTTATTTTTAATTAGAAAATTAAAGAACTTCAAATGAGTTATACATCCGATAAAAGCGGAGCTGAGATAGCCTGGTTTGCTCCGATCTGCGATGGTGACGACGACTTCTTAGGAAATAGGAATCCGCTTTATAAAAGCAATTGGCAAAACACATCTCAGATTGTCAAAACCGCTGATCATTTAGGATATCGTAACATACTTTGTCCTTCTTCTTATCAAGTTGGTCAAGATACTTTATCGTTTGTTGCAGGGATGGCTCCAATAACCGATCAAATTAATTTTCTAGCAGCTATACGTTGCGGTGAAGTTCATCCCCCAATGCTAGCTCGAACAATTGCAACACTAGATCATATGCTAAATGGCAGATTAACACTAAATATTATCTCATCTGATTTGCCAGGAACTTATCTTTCATCTGAAGAACGCTATTCTAGATCTAAAGAGGTCATCGAAATTCTTAAGCAGGCGTGGAGTCAAGATAGAATCGAGTTCAAAGGAAAATATTACGAGTTCGACTTACCCACCCTTCCTGTTAAGCCTTATCAACAAAATGGCGGGCCGCTTCTTTATTTCGGAGGATACTCACCACAAGGCCTTGAATTATGCGCAGAACATTGCGATGTGTATCTAATGTGGCCTGATAAAGAAACCGGTCTGCAAAAGGTAATGGCAACGATGACCGAGAAGGCTTCGAAGTATAATCGAAAGGTTCTATTCGGTCTTCGCATTCATGTTATTGTGAGGGAAACAGAAAAAGAAGCCCGTCAATATGCAAAAAACTTGCTTTCAAAGTTAAATTTAGATCTGGGAGATAATATTCGCAATAGGGCTCAGGATTCGAAGTCTTTAGGAGTTAGCAAACAATCTCAATTACGCGATGAATCTGACTCAGAACATTATGTAGAGGCTAATCTTTGGACAGGAATTGGTTTTGCCAGATCAGGATGTGGTGCGGCTATCGTTGGAAATCCAGACCAAGTGTATCAAAAACTCAGGCGATATATGGAAATGGGAATAAGTTCGTTCATCTTATCAGGTTATCCACACAAACAAGAATGCGAGCTCTTTGCAAAATACGTCTTGCCAAGACTGAACAATATATCACTACCAAAGCTTTTAAATAGAATACCTCATGATACTCCTGACACACCATTAGGTGCGGGAAATCGATTTTGACAAATGATAGACTTTCTTCTGGTTTTAGCTTATTTCTCGGTAATCATGTTTGTTGCCCTTCGAGGGAAAACAGATTCTAATAGTACAGCAGACGCATATTTCTTGAGTTCTAGAAATCTTCGCTGGTATTCAGTTGCATTATCAACAATTGCTACAAACGTACAAGGGTATCAGTTCTTAGGAATGATGGGATCTGCCTATTTATACGGCTTAGCTCAAGCTAATCTTGAGATCAACGCCGTACAAGGAATCTTACTCGGCACATTCGTATTTGTTCCTCTTTTTCTGAAAGAAAAAATAACAACAATTACCCAATTCATTTCTAAAAAATTAGGACAGCGAATAGCTGTGGTATATTCTGTAGTTAATATGCTATTATTCTCTACTATTACACTCGGCGCAGCTCTTTTCTGGGGAGCTTATGCAGCCGATTTAGTATTTGAAGAACAGTTATCGATACTTCACGAAAATCGAGTAACACGAATAGGTATCTTGATTGCAATATTAGGTGTCTTTTCAGCGATTTATACCTACCTCGGAGGTCTTAATGCCGTTGTGAAAACGGATATCATCCAATTTGTAATCTTGATTCTAGGAGGAGCCGTTGTTTGCTTTGTTTCAATAAAAAATTTGGGTGGTTGGGAACAATTATATATCAAAACTCCCGAGAAGATGCATCTCCATTTATCTTCTGATCACCCAACCCTTCCCTGGACTCACTTATTTGGTTTATTCTTCCTGAATATTAACTATTGGTGTGCTAACCAAACGATAATGCAGCGGGCATTAGCCGCGAAAAACATCAAGCACGCACAAGTAGGACTCATTGCCGGTGGGTTTATCAAATATATCATGGCGATAATTATTATCATCCCAGGTATCGCTCTTTACGGCGAACTTGGTGATTCTCTAACGGAGCCGGATCTCGCATTTCCATATATGATAAAAACGTTTTTACCGGTAGGCTTAAAAGGAATCATCTTATGCGGTTTATTTGCCTCATTGATGAGCACTGTAGATTCTACTTTTAATTCCTTGGGAACACTTTGGTCTACTGATATCTACTCAAAATACATCAACAAAAGAGCAACAGACACTGAAAAAATCAATGCTGGACGAAATGCTATTTTATTCAGTTTAGGTAGTGCACTAATAACAGGATTTATATTACTGTACTTGAAATTCAACGATCCTAGTTCAGCGTTCACTCACACCCTGAATAACTTGAGATATTATATTAATTGTGGAATCGTAGTGTTGATTTGCAGTGCTGTAACACTTTATAAACCGAATCGAAAATGGATATTATGGGCTTTTATTTTAACCGTACCCTTAAATATTTTCTTACAGAACTTTTATCCTGATTTGAATTACTTTGTTAGAGCCTTCTATGTAATTATTGCAGGGCTTTTTATAGCAATCTCGTCTAGCAGTTTCAGATTTTCAAATTTAATTGCCCTATTTTATGGAGCGAATAATAAAACTCGATATTTAGGATGGTTACTTCTATTAAGCTTAACCGCACTGCACATTATTTTTCATTAGTATAAATTAATTACTAGATGAATTATGACCTGAATTGCTAATCAATAAGAATATCATATACCACTACCTTACTCCATAGATGACTATAGTTGGTCACAAATAATTGGTGTACAGGGTCTACTTGATAGGCGTCTTGATCAGCCACGCTATCGAAATAAATGACCTCTGAGACGTGCCAATCGCTAGCAATGACTTCTCGATCAAAGGTGGGAGCTGGCTCGCCTATAATTAGGTGCCTGACCTCCTCTATCGCTTCCAACGACTGTAATCCCTCTTTGAGAAATTGTTTGTCTTCTACAGAATCTGGATTCTTAAGGGTAAAATACACATGATGGATCATTTGTTTTCCATCCCCATGGGGCGCAGGGGCATTCTGAGCCTGAGCGGCATATCCAACAAGTAATACGGCGATAAATAACAGCTGCTTCATATTCAATGCTTGACTTTTTATTCACTCCAAGCTAGACAAAAAATATTACTTCATTGCTGAGAGAAAATGGCCAAGTTGTTAATTTTTAAAAGCGTAAGCGCAATTCTTGTAACTTGAGGGTATGCGACCTTACCTTTTAATTGAGAATAACTGGAAGAATCTATCGACAGACAGGCACGATCTTGCAGTAATGTCTTGGGGTGCTACAGAAGCGCACAACTATCATTTACCTTATGGGACCGATGTCTATGAAGCAGACGCCATTAGTACAGAGTCTGCTCGTAAAGCCTATGAAAAGGGCGGTAAAGTTATTGTACTACCCCCTATTCCCTTCGGTGTTAATACGGGTCAAAGAGACATTTATTTAGACATCAACCTAAACCCTAGTACCCAGTTGGTGATCATGCGAGATATCCTTACGGTTCTAAATCGTCAAGGAGTGAAAAAACTCTTACTCATCAACGCTCACGGTGGCAATGATTTCAAACCGGTTCTTAGAGAATTAGGAGCTGAATTTCCGGAGATGCTCTTAACCCTGTGCAACTTTTTTCAAGTTCTAGACAAGAAATCATATTTCGAGGAAGAGGGTGATCACGCGGATGAAATGGAGACGAGTATAATGATGCATCTAAAACCCGAATTGGTCTTGCCTCTAGAACAATCGGGATTAGGAAAAGAGAAACAACATCGAATTAAGGCTATTAGAGAAAAATGGGCTTGGACAGAAAGAAGATGGTCTGAGGTAACTGAAGATACTGGCATTGGTAACCCAAAAAAATCAACCAAAGAAAAAGGTGAACGCTTTTTTAACGACCTAACAGATAAAATCAGCGAGCTAATGCTCGATTTGTGTAATGCAGACTTGAACCGATTGTACCAATAATAAACTCTTGAAAAATGCGAACACTTCTTCTCATAATGTTTGCCCTGATTCCTATTGGGTTGACAAGCCAAGAAATACCTACAAGATGGGATGAATTAACCTTTTCAGATTGGGATTTAGCCTTAGAAAAATCTAACAACACTTGTATTCTTCCAATTGGTATACTCGAAAAGCACGGCCCTGGCGTTCCAATAGGCTCAGATCTTATAAGGGCAAGAGAATGGGCGAAAAGAGCGACGGAAGAGGAATACGCTGTCGTTTTTCCAGACTATTTCTATGGTCAAGTTAATGAGGCTCGTCAGCATTATGGCACTTTCTCATTACCATCTGACTTAACGATGAATTTGTTAGAAGCAACGACTGATGAAATAGCCAGAAACGGATTTGACAAAATTATCATCATTAATTCTCATGGTGGGAATCCACAAATGATCAGATATTTCATTCAAAATCAACTAGAAAAGAAGAAAGATTATGTAGTCTATTTCTTTGAACCGGGAATGTCTAAAGAAGTTCGAGATGAAATGATGAGAATTCGAAAGACAGAGCTCGCAACAGACCAGCATGGAGGTGAGAGAGAAGCATCTGAAATAAAATATCTCAGACCTGAGCTTCTAAAGCTAGAAAGAAGTCCCGACGAATCGGGTGAGAATCTAAACAGGCTAAAACTTCCAAGCACACTCTACACCGCTATATGGTGGTACGCCTCCTATCCTTATCACTACGCCGGAGATGCGAGTTTTGCATCAGTGGAATTAGGGAAATTAATAACTGATAATACATTGAATGAACTGATAACAGCAATTAAATCAGTTAAAAATGACCGTCAAACTCTCGAGATTCAAAGAGAATATTTCAAAAACGTTAAGCAATAATTAAAAGCTAAAATGAACCGTAACCAATTCTTAAAAGTCAGTTTCTTAGCTTTTCTAACTTCGATCATTGTTTATAGCTGTCAACAAGACGAACAAAAAATACCTATTCGAACCGTTGAAAACCATCACAACCAACAAGATTTTTCATTTGCAATAATTTCAGATTTAAACGGTGGAGAGCGTCCTGGAATTTTTGAAAAAGCGGTCCAAATAATTAATCGACTCAACCCAGAGTTCACCCTAAGTGTTGGGGACCTTATTGATGGTGGAATTAAGGACTCTACCGAAATACAAAATCAGTGGAAAACCTTTAATAATAGACTGAATGAATTACAATCTCCTTTTTATTATGTTGGGGGGAATCATGACTTATCTAACATTGAGATGGTAAAATCTTGGAATGATTTATACGGCCCAACTTATTATCATTTCGCGTACAAAGAGGTGCTATTCCTAATGCTGAATTCAGAGGATTTCAGTGAAGAAAGATTTGAAGAAATTTTTCAGGCAAGGGATTATGCAATTAAAGTTCTCTCTGGCGAGGAAGAGGGAAAGTTTGAAGAAACCGAATACTATAAAATGCCTGAAAGATCGTTTGGATCAATTAGTGAAGATCAACAAATCTATTTTGAAAACGTTTTAGAGCAATACCAAGATGTTCGGTGGACTTTTCTTTTCATGCATAAGCCTCTTTGGAAAAACACTAATAACGATCGTTTTCATTCTATCATTCAAAAAATGAATGATAGAAATTATTCTGTTTTTAGTGGCCATGAACATTCATTCTCATATCAACAGATTAATGATCAATCCTTCACAATTCTGGCTACCACGGGAGGAAGTCAAAATGCCCAGGATCCAAATGCATTCGATCATATCACATGGATAAGCATGAAAGAAAAACCTGAGGTTTCTCATATTTTATTAAGTGGAGTTATGAACGAACAGGGTGATCCCGATTAATTGATCTAATGTACAACAGAACAAAAGCTACAACGGTTGAAGAATACATAGAGTTAACTTCAGCCCCTCAAAAAGCCCGGGTCGAAATTATTAGAGACTTAGTGCACGCTTCTGCGAAAAATATGGAGGAAAAGATTAGCTATGACATGCCCGCCTTCATTTATAAGGGCAAGATTCTTCTTTACGTAGCCATTCAGTCAAAACATATCGGGATCTACGCTTTACCCGAAACTAACATTGAATTCGCCGAAGAATTAACCGCATTTAAAACCGGAAAAGGAAGCATTCAATTACCTAACAACAAAGACCTACCGATCGATCTGATTCGTCGGATCATAAAATTCAGAATGAGAAAAATTGATGAACTAAGCTAAAGGAATCAACCACCTGATTAACTGCAGGGTAATCAAACCCCAAAAGGTTCCTGTAACCATACTCACAATAGCTAAAACAATAGCGTGTGGCATCAATCGTTTATCATAGGCAGAGGCTACTGCAGGTGCGGTAGACACCCCTCCGACGTTAGCCATAGAAGCTAGGGGCACCCAAACTAGAGAAATATTCATTCGAAGGGCAAGCCAAAATGAAAGTCCGAATTGAAGAACCATCCATGCGCTTAGAAAAGTGATCAACCGTGGATTAAATTCGAGATAATTCAGGTTAAGTTTCAGTCCCAAAACACTCATCACTGCGATGATCAGCAGCTTGCTAAGTTTTTGTAGTGTTTTATGATCCCAAAAATGCAAGAGGTTCGCCAAGAGCATTCCAAAAAGACTGAATAAAATAATTTTGATAAGAAAAGAAAGGTTGAAAAGGGAAGTCAGTGCAACAATAGATGCAATAGCGATTACACTCCAGAAAAGGTTCGTCTTTTGCCTTTCATTAGTAACCTCAACATTAAAGACCACTTCCTCTCGACCAAATTTTTGATTCAACCACGGTGTCTTTTTGATCCATTGAAAAAGGAAAAGTGTCCAAACATTTACAATCACATTGTCAAGAACTAAGACGCTGAGAAAAAGGGTCTCTGGAGTTTCGGCCAACTCTTTCAATACAAGCATTGAACTACTCCCCCCTATCCAGCTACCCACTACGGGCAGAGTTGAAGTATAGCCTTGATCCACAATCAAAAACTTATGAAAATCAGGAATCAAACTAAATACTAAAAGCAGTATGACCGGGCATATCGCTATAATCGCTGAACTCAATAAGAAATAGATCAGAGGCCTACCCGCTACAATTTTTATATCGTTAAGAGATATCGAAGACATCGCACAAAGCACAGTCAGTGGAAGTAGATATTCTTTACTCAAGCTATGAATCAGGTGATCTTCAGAGATCCTTAATAGAACAGGATTTACCATTGCAGGGATCACATAAGCTAGCAGTATCGCTGGCACCCATCGGGTAAATTTTTCTAAACGCGAAGAAGCTTCCACTCTTAAAATGAAATAAACGCAGAGCGGGATAAAAGCAAAAACTAAGAAGTTGTCAAAAATCATTAGACTGCGTAAGTATTCCTAATAGTGATTGTATACCTTCAAACAGATTCTTCAGACGAATGTTCTCATTAGCTGCATGAATTTGCGCGTCTGGATTAGGAATCCGCAATGCAATACCTTCAATTTGAAGCGCATCAATAAACTTACCTATAGGTTGAGAACCACCTGTCGTATTGAGCTTTAAGACTTCGGTCTTTCCTAAACCCCTCTGAATTCCGCTCACTAACCAGTCACCAAATTTCGAGTCAATCGGGGTTCGAAAAGCCACCGAACCCACGGTGGTTTCCATAGTCAGCAATTTCAAGTACTCCTTGTGCTCTGCTCTAGTTGGCGGATGGGGAAGAATTAAATAACCTTGCTCTCGAATATGTTTTTGAATCAAATCAAATTGTCGTTCTGCAGGAGTTTCAGGAGTTAGTCTTAACTCAAATTCAGCGGTAACTTCAGTAGGAATTCTCGTCTTCACGTTAGCTGTATTTGAAGAAATCCCTCGAAGAATTAAACTAGGATGCTGATATACCTGTTGAGGGTGTAAGCGATCAGTATAGAGCTTTGATTCTAGTCTTGATTCAAGTTGTTCGAAGGTTCCGAGATCTAACGATTCAAAATAACTAAGATCAATGGCCGACTCTTTATAAGGATCAAATTCGTTGATAAGGATTTCTTCATGATCTCCAACCATAGATGCCACAAGCTGGTTCATGAGATACCATGGATTCGGACTAATCCCCGAATACTGCCCGCTATGAAGTTCTGAAGGTGCCCCATAAACCGTGAGCTTCATTGTCGCAATTCCTCTAGCACCAAAGGTTAGGGTTGGTACGTCTGCTAGAGACCTTGTTCCGTCCAATATCAATAGCCCATCCGCTGTAAGTTCCTCAGATTTAAGTGCCAGCAGCGAGGTTAGATTTTTCGAGCCTTTCTCCTCCTCTGTATCCCCAATGATTTTAATATTAACCTCGGGAGTAATTCCTTCACGATGGAGACGCTTTAATGCATATAGTAGTGAGAAAGCAGGGCCCTTAGAATCTGAAGCCCCACGAGCAAATAATGCCAAAGAATCGATTGGCTCACTACCCTTTTCAACTTCTTTCCAGTCACTACCGATCTTATGTTTTAAGACGGGAGAAAAAGGATCTTTTTGCTCCCAATTAGAGCTATCAGCTGGTAAGGCATCTAATTGAAGATAGATCAGCAGGGTCTTCTCAGCCCCTACATTCAAATTGGCGTATAAATAAGGGGTTTCTTTTACTTCCCATTTACTTACCTCAAAGTCAAGACGGGTTAAATAACTGGTCAGAAAATCTAGATTATTTTGAATACCCAGAGCATCATCAGAAACATTCGAAATCGATAAGTAATCGTTAAACTCTGAGAGAATTTCATTCTTTTCTTTTACAGAAAGATCAAACTCTTGTGCACATATCGAACCCATTGACAGAACGACGAGCAATAAAATGAAAGATGCTTTACTAGTGAAATACCTCATCACAACTGAGTTTACCATCCGTCTAACATACATAAAAATCGCATCGGTTTTAAGAATGCTTTACCCTACTTTTAACTTTATACATTAACTTGGACGTTTATGAAAATTACCTTTTTAGGACACGCATCCCTGCACATTGAAGTAGGCGGCAAACACCTTGTCGTAGACCCCTTTATAACGGGCAACCCTGTCAATTCAGTCATTAATATTGAGACGCTTCAAGCAGATTACATTTTAATTACTCACGCACATCAAGACCATATCCTAGATGTTCAAGCGATTGGGGAGCGAACTGGAGCAACGATTATCTCTAACTTCGAAATCGTGAGCCATTTTGAAAAAATCGGATTGAAAGGACACCCAATGAATCATGGCGGAAATTGGACTTTCGATTTCGGTGACCTTCAATATGTGAATGCTATCCATAGCTCTAGCTTCCCCGATGGTTCATACGGTGGTCAACCTGGAGGTTTTATTCTTTCTAGCTCTGAAGGCACGGTCTATATCGCTGGTGATACAGCACTAACCTATGACATGAAACTCTATGGTGAATCTCATCAGATTGATCTCGCAGTACTCCCAGTCGGAGATAATTTTACCATGGGGTATAAAGAGGCGCTCAAGGCTTCAAAATTACTCGGATGCTCCAAAGTACTCGGATATCATTTCGACACTTTCGGATTGATCAAAATCGATCACGAAGCAGCTAAAAACCACTTTCTTGATCATGGAGCTTCTCTAGAATTACTAGAGATCGGTGAGTCACTAGAGCTGTCTTAAAATTGGTAGCTTTACCTTGATTAATGGTATTTTAAGAGGTATCAGAATCGATACCTTTAACCCCTTTAAATCAATACATTATGAAAAAAATCTTTTACATCTTATTCGCTCTACCTATCCTAAGTTTTGCTCAATCCGAATACAAGGTATCCTCATACCTAACTGAAGGATTCAAAGCTCCCAACACCCATTACATTGGTGAAGCATGGTTGAATGGAGTACTATCTGCGGATGAGGAACTACCCTATGGAATTACCAAAGCCACCTTTAAAGCAAATTCAACTCTAGACTGGCATTATCACAGTTCAGTTCAGGTGTTGATTGTTGTTGAAGGGGAAGGCTATTACCAAGAAAAAGGAAAGGCTGCGATTCGCATGAAAATCGGTGATGTGATTCGATGTGAAAAAGGTACAGAGCACTGGCACGCTTCCTCAAAAGAATCTGATGTCACCTATCTAGCACTTTATGGAGGTACAGAGCCTACCACTTGGACAGAGGTTCTAACCCAAGAAGCCTACGATACAATTGCTGATCAATTAAAGCAATAATTAATTCGAGGTTAGTTTATTTAACATACCATTGAATATGTAAGAATGGAAGGGTAAAACAGCGTACCAATACATTCGACCGTACACCCCAAGGGGTCGAAAGGTAGCTGTCTGAACTAATCGATTATTTACAATTTTAAATTCTAACCACGCTTCACCTGGGAGTTTCATTTCAGCATATAGTGTTAAGTGACCAGTTTTTTTATCAGAATGGATGACTCTCCAAAAGTCGATTGCATCACCGGTATTGATGGTATGAATGTTAGTTCGGCCTCTTCTTAGGCCTACCCCACCAGACAGCTTATCAATAAAACCTCGTAATTCCCATAGAAAATCAGCATGATACCACCCTGTCTCGCCACCAATTCTCCATAGTTTATCAATCGTTAATTTTTTGTCCTTCATCTCTTTAATTCGCTTATCTCTAAAACAACCAAATTCTGGAACTCTTGGTGTTTCAGTAATTTCAAAGTTGAATCCACTACTGGTAAACGAATCCTTCCAACTGGATGCAATTCTGTTTGATGAAATTTTACTAAAAGCTTTATCTAAAGCTTCTTTATAACCTATAGGTTGAATACTTAAAATTGAGTTTATATCGCTAGGGCTGCAGATAACCTCGGTCTTCATACTATCTACTAAAGAAACCGCCAATCGATATGAAGTTGAAGTAACAAAGTAGAGCCAATAGGAGGAGATTCTAGGTGTCATTACAGGAACGGTATAGATGTATCGTTTTAACTTTCTTGCTTCAGCGTAGCCTAACAACATTTCCTTATAGGTAAGAATATCTGCACTCCCGATATCGTAATGTTTGTTATAAGTCTGTGGTTCAAAGAGCGATTTACTTAAGTACTGTAAAACGTCGCTAATTCCAATAGGTTGGCATCTAGTTCGTAACCACTTCGGGGTGATCATCACAGGTAACTTTTCGACCAAATCTCGTATGATCTCGAAAGATGCACTCCCAGAACCAATAATTATCCCAGCGCGTAGGCAAGTAAAATTATATGTCCCTTTAGCTAAGATATCTTCAACGTTCTTTCGCGAATCTAGATGTTTTGAAAGATCTAAACTGTTTACAATTCCACTCAAATAAATAACGTGCTCTACGGTAGTTTGATTCAAGTAACTGACGAAATTGAGAGCGCATATTCGTTCTAATTCATCAAAATTATGATTGGAAGACATCGAATGCACTAGGTAGTAGGCACCATCAATATCAACGGGTAACTTATCTAAAGACTCACGATTAAGTAAATCTACCTCTATTACTTCGATGTGTTTACGTTCAAAGTCATTGAGATTAAACCTCATGGTATCTCTGACACAGCATACTACATCAAAATTCATATTAATCAGAACTTCAAGCAATCGCTTGCCGATATAACCGTTTGCTCCGGTTAAAAGAATTTTATTTCGCTTCACTTAATTAACCGAGAAAGAAAAAATGGGGTTTGAAGAAAATTGAGAGGTAGTACCCTTGTAAACAAAAGCATACTCACCAGGTACAAGATTCGTTTGAATTCGAAACTTAGAATTCGAAATTGCCTCCCAGTTAAAATCAATAAGGAGTTTAGGATCAATTTGAAAGCTTGGGCCTTTGAGTAAACCTAGAGAACCGATTTTGATAGATCGTTGTTCTTTTTTTGAATTTACTTTTAGAGGAACAAGTATAAAATTATCCGGTGATTGTGCACTTGCAATATTCTGTTCATTAGATATGGTGGATATGGCATTTCCTCCGAAGTCTACATTTCGTGTTATGTCTAATAGAATTACCTGATTTTGCATATCAATTTTATTCATTGAAGACGAGCCGATTAAAATAGATTTTGTTCCTCCTCCAGCCAGGCCAAAAGAAAACATGGTACCTAACATATCTATTTTATGATTGGCAAAAACCTCTGGTATCATTCTTTTTCCTTGATAATAAAATCCGTCTAATTCATTACTATCATCAGAACGTAGAAGCTTTGATTTAACCTCCTTTACGATAGAATCATATTCTACTTGAGTTAATAGTCCGAGAGAAAGAAGCTCCTTAGAATTCTTTAGCTTTTGAATAAGCACGTCGTTTTGAGCGCTTGAAAATGTAAGAGAAAAAGTAAAAAACAAAAATAATAAGTGCCTCATAATGAATAGAATATATGAAAATTAGAGTTCTTGGACAAGTAGCTAATTTCTTCCATTAATGTTTCCATATAGTTACCATTCTACTTTACACCTCATACAGCTTAACATCTTCGAAGTTGTCCTTACTTTTACAGCTGTGGAGACCAGAATTAATAAATACCTAAGTGAAATAGGATATTGCTCTCGAAGAGCGGCAGATAAGCTTCTCGAAGAAGGGCGAATCACTATTAACGGCGTTAAGCCTGAGTTGGGTACAAAGGTCTCTGAGAACGATATCATTGCTGTCGATGGCAACGTCATTGGAGAGCGAAAAGAACAACACGTCTATATTGCACTAAACAAGCCTAGGGGTATTGTCTGCACTACTGACCGAAGAGTCGAAAAGGACAATATCGTTGACTTTGTGGGGTATCCGCAAAGAATATTCCCTATCGGTCGATTAGATAAACCTTCAGAGGGTCTGATTCTATTAACCAGTGATGGTGACATCGTCAACAAAATTCTTCGAGCCCGAAACAACCACGAGAAAGAATACATCGTCAAGGTGGATAACCCTATCGATCAAAAATTCATCTCGAAAATGAGCAATGGTATTCCTATTCTAGGCACCATTACCAATAAGTGTTTCGTGGAACAAATAGGACCTAAAACCTTTCGAATCATTCTAACCCAAGGGCTCAATCGTCAGATTCGCCGACTGTG
>JAYPSS010000021.1:0-13352 GCA_038133115.1 Flavobacteriaceae bacterium
GAGAAAACCAAAAGCGTAAGTAATGTTGCCGACAGGTTTCCTATACTAGTTGGCGGTTCGGATAAAGCCGGAGAATTCTATCGTTTAGTATTTGCCGACCTCTTCGCTTATGTATCTCATCGTATGGGAGAAATTACCGATGCAATCTACAAGATTGACGATGCCATGACAGCAGGATTCGGATGGGAACATGGCCCATTTGAAATATGGGACGCTGTAGGATTACAGAAAGGAATTGAGCTGATTAAGAACCAAAATCTTCAACTTCCTGGTTGGATTGAAGAGCTAGCAGCCAATCAGTCCTCTTTTTATAAAGTAGTAGAAGGAAAAACCCATTACTACGATACTGAATCAAAAAGTTACCAAAACATTCCGGGTCGAGAAGGTTTTATCATACTAGACAATCTTAAAGAAAAGCAAACTGTATACGAAAACAGAGACTTTAGCCTTATCGATCTTGGAGAGGGTATTGTATGTGCTGAGTTTCACTCTAAAATGAATACGATTGGGGCCGATGTATTAACCGGGCTCAATAAAGCTATCGATATTGCCGAGGAGCGTTTTGATGGTCTGGTGGTAGGTAATCAAGGGGCTAATTTTTCAGTAGGTGCAAACCTTGGGATGATCTTCATGCTAGCCGTCGAACAGGAGTACGAAGAACTTAATGCCGCAATCGCTTACTTCCAAAACACCATGATGCGCATGCGTTATAGTAGTATACCCGTTATTTCGGCCCCACACGGTATGTGCTTAGGTGGTGGATGCGAGCTCAGCCTACACGCAGATAAAGTGGTTGCTTCAGCAGAAACCTATATCGGTCTTGTCGAATTCGGCGTAGGAGTTATCCCCGGAGGTGGAGGAACCAAAGAAATGACCTTAAGAGCCTCTGATGCTTTCAAGAAAAATGATGTCGAATTAAATATTCTTCGCGAACACTTCTTGACCATCGCAATGGCTAAAGTTTCTACATCAGGGCACGAAGCGTATGATCTTGGGCTCTTTGAAAAGTCAAAGGACGTGATTGTCACCAATAGAGATGAACAATTGTCCATTGCAAAATCCTATGCAAGAGTCTTAGCCGATACCGGATATGTAAAACCAAATGAACGAACAGATATTAAGGTACTAGGTAAACAAGCTTTAGGAATGTTTATGGTAGGTACAGATTCAATGAAAGCTGGTAACTACATCTCAGAATACGATCTTCTCATGGCCGATAAATTGGCTTATGTCATGTCTGGAGGAGACCTTTCAGCGGCAACCACGGTAAGTGAACGCTATTTATTAGATATCGAAAGAGAGGCGTTTTTATCACTCTGCGGTCAGAGAAAAACGCTAGAGAGAATTCAACATATGCTAACTACGGGTAAACCCTTAAGAAATTAAACATCATGCAAACAGCTTATATCGTTAAGGCCTACCGCACTGCCGTAGGTAAAGCACCAAAGGGAGTTTTCAGATTTAAACGACCCGATGAACTAGCCGGTGAAACGATCGATTATTTATTAAATCAAGTACCACAATTAGATCGAACAAGAATCGACGATGTAATCGTCGGTAATGCCATGCCCGAGGCTGAGCAAGGATTAAATGTGGCAAGACTCATCTCGCTGATGGGGATTAAAAATGAGGACGTGCCCGGGGTAACGGTCAATCGTTATTGTGCTTCTGGCCTTGAAACAATCGCAATGGCCTCGGCAAAAATTCAAACCGGAGCTGCCGATTGTATCATCGCAGGTGGAACCGAAAGCATGAGCTTCATTCCGATGGGCGGATACAAGCCCGTGCCCGACTACCAATTAGCTAAAGAAGGTAAGGCGGATTACTATTGGAATATGGGGCTAACAGCAGAGGAGGTTGCTAAAGAATTCAACGTAAGTCGCGAAGATCAAGACGCCTTTGCCTATGAATCTCACCAAAAGGCCCTAAAGGCGCTCGAGGAAAATCGATTTAAAGATCAAATCGCACCAATTACGGTTGAAGAAATCTATCTCGATAAAAACGAAAAACGCGCGACTCGATCTTATGTGGTAGCTACTGATGAAGGTCCACGCGCCGACACCAGTAAAGAAAAACTTGTAAAACTTCGACCAGTTTTTGCCGATGGAGGTTCTGTAACTGCAGGGAACGCGTCTCAAATGAGTGATGGTGCCGCTTTCGTTCTAATCATGAGCGAATCCATGGTAAAAGAATTAGGCTTAGAACCTATAGCTCGATTAGCGGGTTATGCGGCAACAGGAGTTTCGCCAAGAATCATGGGTATAGGTCCTGTTAAAGCCGTGCCAAAAGCCCTTAAAATTGCAGGAATCGATCAGAACCAATTAGAACTTATCGAATTAAACGAGGCCTTTGCTTCTCAATCTCTTGCAGTGATAAGAGAATTAGATCTTGACCCTAATCGCGTTAACGTTAACGGAGGAGCCATTGCACTCGGCCACCCTCTAGGATGTACCGGCGCTAAACTATCGGTACAATTGTTTGATGAAATGAGAAAACGAAACCTAAAAAATAAATACGGGGTGGTCACCATGTGTGTAGGAACAGGACAAGGTGCTGCCGGAATATTTGAATTTATCGCTTAAATCGATTAGCTATGGAAACAACTACAGACACGATTATTAGAGGAGGACAATTCATCGTCAAAACTCCGACTCCCTATTCAGTCTTCTCTATCGAAGATTTATCTGAAGAACAACGTATGATGCGTGATAGCACCATGGAATTTGCTGAGCGTGAACTTTGGGCGAACTGGGAACGCTTTGAAAAGAAAGACTATGAATTCACCAAAGTTTGTATGCAAAAGGCAGGCGAGTTGGGTCTTTTAAGTATTGCGGTACCTGAATCGTATGGCGGTATGGGAATGGGTTTTGTATCTACTATGCTGGTGTGCGATTACATCTCTGGAGTCTCGGGATCTTTTAGTACGGCCTTTGGAGCACATACCGGTATCGGTACGATGCCGATAACCCTATATGGTAATGAAGAACAAAAGCAGAAATATGTTCCTAAACTTGCCTCAGGTGAATGGTTTGGAGCTTACTGCCTTACAGAACCTGGTGCCGGGTCTGATGCTAATTCAGGAAAAACCAAGGCGGTTCTCTCTGAAGACGGTTCTCACTATTTAATTACGGGTCAAAAAATGTGGATTTCAAATGCAGGATTTGCTAATCTATTCATCGTATTCGCCCGAATAGAAGACGATAAGAACATCACAGGTTTTATTGTCGAAAATGATCCTTCAAATGGAATTAGTTATGGAGAAGAAGAAAACAAACTAGGTATACATTCTTCCTCTACACGACAAGTGTTTTTTAATGAGACTAAAGTCCCTGTAGAAAATATGCTTTCAGAACGTGGCAATGGGTTTAAAATTGCCATGAACGCACTTAATGTAGGACGCATCAAATTAGCAGCCGCTTGCCTCGATGCTCAGCGAAGAGTGATTCGAGAGGCAGTTAAATACGCAAAGGAACGCGTTCAATTTGGCACTCCTATCGCAGACTTTGGAGCCATTAAAGAGAAACTAGCAGTGATGGCCACCAACTGCTACGCCGATGAGTCTGCTGCGTACCGTGCAGCAAAAGATATTGAAAATAGTATCGCTAATCGGATAGAGAAAGGCTCATCCCATCAGGAAGCAGAACTTAAAGGGGTTGAAGAATTCGCGATTGAATGTTCTATTTTAAAAGTTATCGTTTCTGAACATATCCAAAGCTGCTCTGATGAGGGTATCCAAATTTTTGGAGGTATGGGCTTTAGTGCAGACGCCCCAATGGAATCGGCATGGAGAGACGGTCGAATCTCAAGGATTTATGAAGGCACCAATGAGATCAACCGTATGCTCTCTGTTGGAATGCTGATTAAAAAAGCCATGAAAGGACATGTAGACCTACTAGGGCCCGCATATGCGGTAAAAGAAGAACTGATGGGAATACCCAGTTTTGAAGTTCCTGATTTCAGTGAACCTCTAAGCCAAGAAGTCGATTTAATTAAACGCCTTAAAAAAGTGTTTCTAATGGTTGCAGGGGCCGCCGTTGAAAAATACGGTACCGAACTAGAGTCTAATCAAATGCTTCTGCTTTGTGCTGCTGACATCCTTATTGAAATTTATCAAAGTGAATCAGTTGTATATCGTACGCTCAAGAACATCGAACGTTACGGGGCAGATCGTCAAACAGTGCAAATAGCAATGGCGCAACTTTATGTATTCAATGCCACCGAACACATCGAACGTAGAGCAAAAGAAGGGATTGCTTCGATTTCTGAAGGAGACGAACAGCGTGGTATGCTGATGGGATTAAAACGTTTTACCAAGTATCAAAACTTACCTAATATTGTAGGAATAAAGGAACTGATCGCAGCGTCCATGAAAAATTCGGACGGATACGTATTTGATACACAAAACCATGAGCACTAATTCTTTCGATTTCGAAAAATTATATTCAGCAAAAGGGTTTCATGAAAATGGAGCCCTTTTACTTTCTGAACTAGCATCCTACTTGCAACAAGCAAAAGAATCGACAACACCAGCCTTATCTTATGTGGAGCCTGATGAAATGCTCCGTTACTGGCAATCTTGGAGTGTTGAATCTGAGCATCTAAGTGAATCAGAAAAAATCAGGAAATTCTGCATTGACCTGCTCACCTACACTAACCATCTTCAAAACCCTAAGTATGTTGGTCATCAAGTAAGTGCACCACTCCCCATCGCTAGTTTAATGATGCTCATCGGTGGAACCTCAAATAACGGAAGCGCAGTTTATGAAATGGGGATGGCTCCTACTGCTATGGAGCGAATCGTAACCGACCTACTTTGCTCAAAGTTCGGATGGGACGATCATTCTCGCGGATTTTTAACCTCAGGGGGTACCCTTGCCAATCTGACTGCCCTACTTGCTGCAAGAAAGTTTAAAGCCTCCGAAGATGTTTGGAATAAGGGAATGCAAAAACCACTAGCCATTCTCGTGTCATCACAAGCTCACTACTGCGTAGATCGAGCAGCGAGAATTATGGGATTAGGTACTAATGGCATAATTTCAATTGAAGTAGATGAAAACTTCTGCACGAAAGAGGGGGCTATCGAAACAGCCTACCAATCTGCCTTAGCAAAGGGCCGAGAAGTTATTGCAGTAGTGGGAAGTGCACCCTCAACCTCTACGGGTAATTACGACGATCTCGAAGCGCTTGGAAAATTTGCCAACAATAAGGGACTATGGTTTCATATCGACGCAGCACATGGAGGACCTGCGATTTTCTCTAAGAAATACAAACATCTTCTGAAAGGGTCTGAAAGGGCAGATAGTATCATTATAGACGGCCACAAAATGATGCTCATGCCCGCGCTCTCGACCGCTGTTTTGTTTAAAAACAAAAATCACGCCTATGAGAATTTCAACCAAAGGGCTGCTTATTTGCTCGAAGACTCTGTAGAAGAAGATTGGTATAACGGGGCAAAGAAAACTTTTGAGTGTACTAAGACGATGATGGTCTTGCCCTGGTTTCTATTATTAAACCTATACGGTGAGTCGCTGTTTGAAGCCTATATCGATAGGCAGTACGATCTCGCTAGAGTCTTTGCTGAAGCAATTGATCACTCAAAAGACTTTGAAACAGCCGCTCGGGTCGACTCCAATATCGTTTGTTTTAGATACCGATTTAACGAAGAAATAGATAGGCAAAACCAACAACTGAGGAATTACCTGTTACAAAATAGCGATTACTATTTAGTACAAACACGATTAAATGGTTCTCATTATCTTAGGGTGAGTTTAATGAATCCATTAACTGAATTAGATCATCTCCACCAATTGCTAGATGAGATAAGACAGGTGGTCAAAACCCAAAGACATTTATCCAATTGATCCTTATGAAAAAGTTCCTCTTTACTCTTTTAAGCGTAGCGACTCTTACCCTTAGCGCTCAAACCGATAAACGATTATATGATATCAGTGAAGCAATTTCTGCAGAACGGATACAATCAGATATCAAAACCTTAACCGAATTTGGAACGAGACACACACTCAGTGATACGGTTTCAAAAAAACGAGGTATTGGAGCAGCCCGTAGATGGATCAAAGCAGAATTTGAACAAATCTCTAGAGACTGTGGAGACTGCTTAGAGGTCTTTTATCAAAAAAATCTAGTCGAGAAAGGAACCAATGAGCGAATTGTACATGATGTAGAAGTGGTTAATGTGGTCGCTATCAAAAGAGGAACCAAATATCCCAATCGATACATTTTAATGAGCGGTGATATTGATTCTAGGGTAAGCGATCCGACTGATTTTACCTCAGATAGTCCCGGAGCCAATGACAATGCAAGTGGAATGGCTGGTACGATTGAAGCTGCCCGAGTATTATCGAAATACGATTTTGAACAGAGTGTCATTTTTGTAGGGCTTTCGGGTGAGGAACAAGGTCTTTTCGGAGGTAAGGGATTAGCCGAATATGCAAAGGCCGAGGGATGGGATATCATAGGCATACTCAATAATGACATGATTGGAAACATTAAAGGGGTTGACGGCTACATCAGTAATAAAGATTTTAGAATTTTTTCAGAGCCGGTGCCTGTAACCGAAAGTGAGCGTAACCGACGAGCAAGAAGATTCTATGGTGGTGAAGTCGATGGCCACTCAAGACAGCTTGCGCGCTACGTACACCGACTTACCAGTACTTATATCACCGATTTAAATCCTATGATGATCTATCGCTTAGATCGATTTGGTCGAGGAGGTCACCACAGACCTTTCAACGATGCCGGATTTGCGGGAATTCGCATCATGGAGGCTCATGAAAATTACACTCAACAACACCAAGATCTTCGAACTGAAAATGGAATCAAATACGGTGACACTTTCGAGCATGTTGATTTCGATTATGCAGCAAAACTAACCGCTGTGAATGCAATAACATTAGCTAGCCTAGGTTGGGCAGTGCCGGAACCAGAAAAAGTGGCTATCGGAGGTATTGTAGAAGCCAGTGCCAAGTTACAATGGTCGACTGTGGAAGGTGCAGACCATTACAAAGTATACTGGAGAGATACCACCTCACCTCAATGGCAACACAGCCGTGTCGTAAAAGATGCCACTGAGCTTACGCTATCTGGGGTGGTTATCGATAACTTCTTTTTTGGCGTATCAGCCGTGAGTAAATCAGGACATGAAAGCCTTGTCGTATTTCCAAATGCGATCGCTCGATGAAAAGGTGGCTTCTTCTAAGCCTGCTTATCACTTATGCAGCTAACGCTCAAGTGTCTCAAAGAGACCTTTTGTTAGGAAAGCGTTCTGACGAAAGACTATGGTGGAATCTACAGCGATATGAACTAGAAGTAAGTATTCATCCCGAGTCAAAAGCAATTAAAGGGTCGAATAAAATATTCTTTGAAGTACGAAAGCCCAATCAAACCATACTTCAAATCGATCTTCAATCTCCGATGGTCCTCGATTCAGTAATTGATGCTAATGGGATTAAACGAGGTTTCACAAAAAACGACTTGGCCCACTACGTTACTCTTGATTCAGGATTAAAAGTGGATGAGCAAACGTCTATCACTGCTTACTTCAGTGGTATTCCTAAAGAAGCCGAAAATGCACCCTGGGATGGAGGGGTCGTTTGGTCTGAAGATTCGAACGGAGATCCTTTCATAGCAACCGCTAATCAAGGAATTGGTTCGAGTATATGGTGGCCAAACAAGGATCATTCCTATGACGAACCCGAAAATGGAGCGCAAATTACCCTAATCGTACCTGAGGGCCTAACCGCAGTTAGTAATGGTAGATTAACCGCTCAAAAGGTTGATAATGCCAAAAGTTACTGGACCTGGGAAGTTAAAAGCCCTATTAACAACTATGCAATCAGTTTTAATGTAGCGAATTATGTTTCATTTGGTGAAACCTACCAGGGTGAAAATGGTGCCTTAGATCTTACCTACTACGTCTTACCCGAAAATCTAGAAGCGGCTAAAAAACAATTTCAACAGGCACCGAAAATGCTCGAGGCCTTCGAGTATTGGATGGGCCCCTACCCTTTTTACCAAGATGGCTTTAAGCTTGTCGAAGTGCCCTACCTTGGAATGGAACATCAATCGGCGGTAACCTATGGCAATGGCTATGAAAATGGCTACAGAGGAACCGATCTATCTGGCACGGGTCACGGCTTAACCTTCGATTTCATAATTATTCATGAGGCCGGTCACGAGTGGTTTGCCAATAGTATTACTGCAGACGATAAAGCAGATTTATGGATACAAGAAGGGTTTACCGCATACAGCGAATCTCTTTATTTAGATTACCACGAATCCAAAAAGTCAGGTCTGGAATACGTCATCGGCACGCGAAAGCGTATTCAAAATAAACAACCCATGGTAGGCCCTAAAGGAGTTAACTATGATGCTCCCGGAGACATTTACTACAAGGGTGCAAACATTCTAAATATGCTTCGAACCATGGTAGATGACGATACCCAATGGAGAAGCCTTTTAAGATCAATATCTAAACATTTCTATCATCAGGTTATTAGCAGCAGTACGCTCGAACAATATATTGCTGGAGAACTCGATCTTACTTTGGAACCTTTCTATGATCAATACTTAAGAACGGCGCACCTACCTAAGTTAGTATTTCAACGAGCGGGTAACCGACTTCGATTCAGATTTGAAGAGTGCATCGAGAATTTCCAAATGCCTGTGAAAATTTATTTGAACGGTGGTACAAAATGGATTACCCCTACTACAGAGTGGCAGTCGGTTCGATATACTGCGGCAGAAAATCCGATCGTAGATGAAAACTTCCTGCTTCGATTGTAACAGAAATCTTTAAATTAGAAACTAAATTCAACTTCTATGAAAACCTTTTTAAGCTTCGTTTTCTCTTTGTTTGTAAGTGTATTAGTCGCTCAAGAGTTCAACATGGAACTCGCAAAGGATCTTAAGCCAAGAAATATTGGGCCTGGAGGTATGAGCGGTAGAGTTACTGCTATCGATGCCATTCACGATAATCCAGACGTAATTTATGCGGGTACCGCTTCAGGAGGATTGTGGAAATCCACTTCAGGGGGTATCAAATGGGAACCTATTTTCGATAATGAAAAGACCGCTTCTATTGGTGCTGTTGCGATTGTACAAAGCAATCCTGATGTGATTTGGGTAGGTACGGGGGAAGGAAATCCAAGAAATAGTTTAAATGGCGGATACGGAGTATACAAGTCGATTGACGGTGGTAAAAGCTGGAAGTCTATGGGACTTGAAGCCACTAGACACATTCATCGAATCCTTATAGATCCTACTAACCCTGATATCGTTTATGTAGGTGCCATCGGATCTCCTTGGGGAGAGCACAAAGAACGAGGGGTTTACAAGACCACTGACGGAGGAAAAACTTGGAATCACATCTTAAGTGGAAATCTCAAAACAGGAATCGGCGATTTAGTAATGGATCCAAAAAATCCTAACAAACTTATCGCTGCAATGTGGGAGCACAAGAGAGACCCATGGTTCTTTAAATCTGGAGGGCCTGGAAGTGGAATCTTCATTACTTATGATGGTGGTGAGAACTGGAAAAAACTAGATGTTGAAAATGGTTTACCCGACTCAGAATTAGGAAGAATTGGGTTAGCCATAGCGCCTTCGAATACCAATCGTGTGTACGCACTGATTGAGGCGAAAAAGAATGCCTTATATGTTTCTGATGATGGCGGAGAACATTTTAAGATGGTCAATGATAAAGAAGAGATTGGCAACCGTCCTTTTTATTACTCAGACATCAGAGTAGATTCAGCCAACGAGAATCGACTATACTCTGTTTTCACCTACGTAAACGTTTCTGACGATGGTGGTAAAAGCTTTAAAGAGTTGATGCCGGCTTATGGCGTTTCTAATGGGGTGCATCCTGACCATCATGCACTTTATGTTCATCCGACCAATCCAAACTTTTTAATAAACGGAAATGATGGAGGTTTAAACATCAGTCGTGATCGAGGAAAAACCTGGCAGTTTGCAGAAAACATCCCAGTAGCTCAATTCTATCACATCGCAGTCGATCATGAATTCCCTTACAATGTTTACGGAGGTATGCAAGATAACGGCTCATGGAGAGGTCCTGCTTACGTTTGGAAGGCTCAAGGTATCCGCAATAGCTATTGGCAAGAAATTTCGTTCGGAGATGGGTTTGATGTCGTTCCTGACCCCGACGATTCACGTTATGGTTATTCGATGAGTCAACAAGGTAACGTAGTACGTTACGACTACCTCACCGGAGATAATTATGGGGTACGTCCTACTCCTCCCGATGAGGATACCGAACTTAGATTCAACTGGAATGCGGCTATCGGACAAGATCCATTCGATAACAGCACGGTTTATTTCGGAAGTCAATTTGTTCACAAAAGCAGTGACAAGGGACTCACTTGGGAAGTAATATCGCCCGATTTAACGACGAATGATCCTGAAAAGCAAAAGCAAAGCGATAGCGGTGGATTAACGATGGATGCGACCGGGGCAGAAAACCATTGTACTATCCTAGTCATCGAACCTTCTAAAGTTCAAAAGGATCTTTTATGGGTTGGTACCGATGACGGTAGAGTGCATTACACCACCGATGGCGGACAAAACTGGACAGAGGTTACTAAAAATCTAAAGGGTCTGCCTAAAGGCAGTTGGGTAGCGCAAATAAAGGCTTCTGAAACGAGCCCTGGAGAGGCGCTTCTAGTTGCTAACGACTACAGAAGATTCAATTATACTCCATACGCTTATCGAACCACTAATTTTGGTAAAAGCTGGGAGCGTATCGTAGATGAGAATGACGTAGAGAGCTACGCCTTATCGATCATCCAGGATCCTGAATCTCAGAACCTTTATTTCTTAGGAACCGATGACGGACTTTACATCTCATTGGATCACGCAGAAAGCTGGGAAAAATTCACCAATGGATTCCCGACAGTTTCAACAAAGGATTTAGTGATTCATCCGAGAGAAAAAGACCTAGTTATCGGTACTTTCGGTAGAGCAGCTTGGGTGCTTGACGATATTCGTCCGTTACAAGCGTTGGCAAAAGATTCAGGAATCTTAGCTAAAGAAATTCAAGTTTTCGATGCCCCTACGGCTTATCACGCCGCTTACCAGCAACCTACCGGTTCTCGTTTTGGAGCAGATGCCATGTATCACGGCGAAAACCGTGAATCGGGGGCACTGATCACGGTCTATGTGAAAGAAGGATCGAAAGAAATGGAGAAAAAGGACAGTATTACCCTTAGCATTAAGCGCGATAGTGAGGTAGTAAGAACACTTAAATATCCTAGACCCGAGAAACCAGGATTCACAAAATTACGCTGGGGAATTGACGAAAAAGGGGTGGACAGACCCTCTAGAACTTTAAGAAAATCCCGCAGAGAGCCTTCGGGCAGACCTGCTTTACCAGGCACTTACGAAATCGAGGTTAGTCTAGGAGAAACCACCTCTAATGCCACCATTGAGGTAGGCCTCGACCCTAGACTTTCGCATACTTTAGAAGACTTTATGTCAAGTTACTCGGCTCAAGGAACCTTAGAGCAAATGACTTCGAATCTTGCTGAGTCCACCGAAAAATTAGCCAAGGCTAAAAAAGAGCTCGACTCAATGAAAGCTGCTTTAAAAGATTTAGAATTAGAAAATAAAAAGGAACTTAACGATAAGGTGAAAGACAACTTGAAGATGATTGAAGAACTTCAAAACGCTATTTTCGGTACGATTGATAAGCGCCAGGGTATTACTCGTAATCCCGAGATGACGGTGATGAATCGAATTAGCAACGCCTCACGTTATGTTAGAACGAGAGTGAGTGGGGTTACCGATACCGAAAATCAATTGATGCAATTCGCTGAGAAGGCAGTCAACGAAGCAACTGATTCGATTGATCGTTATTTAGCTACTGAATATGCAGAGTTACTCGAATTGACGCGCGATATCAGTAATCCGCTACTCAAAGCCGTCGAATAATTAGAAATGCCCCGTAATGGGGCATTAACTTTATAAGAATATGTACGTTCCAAAACATTTTGAACCGAACGAACCGGCAGATCGACTGATCGAAGAAGTCTGTTTTGGCACACTAGTCGAATATGTGGATGGAGCGTTATATGCAGCCCATATTCCCTTGCATTTTGACATAGATCGAAAATGGGCCTATGGTCATTTGGCTAAAGCCAATGAACTCGCGGCCAAATGGGTTTTGGAGGATCCTAAGAATGATGCTCTCTTTATCATCAACGGTCCATCGGCTTATATCTCATCGTCTTGGTATGCTTCAGAGGAGGTACCGACTTATAATTATACCGCAATTCAAGTAAAAGGTACACGCAGGCTAAGAGATCATACCGAAACCGATGACGATCTTAAAAGATTAGTTAACTATTACGAACAAAAAGAACCAAATGGGCTTACCTATGACACTTATAGTCCTAAGACCTTATTACAATCAAAAGGAGTCGTTGGTTTCTCATTAGAAATAAAGAGTGTAAAAGCCATCGAAAAGCTATCACAGAATCGAAAAGAAGACCAGGAGTCGATCATTAAACAACTCGAAAACCGATGTCCAGAGGCACAAAGAGTGGCCGAGCTAATGAATAAGAACCTATAATGACCATTACACAACTTCAATATTTAATTGCAGTAGCTGAACATCAAAACTTCACAATAGCAGCTGAAAAATCCTTTGTCACTCAACCTACCTTGAGTATGCAGATTTCAAAGCTAGAAGAAGAATTAAATGTCAAGATATTCGATCGAGGAACCAAACCCATAAAACTAACTGAGGTCGGAACCAAAATCGTAGAGCAAGCGCGTAAAGTAGTCATTGAGGCTGAAAGAATGCAAGACATTGTATCTATCGAAAAGGGCTTTATCGGAGGGCCTTATCGATTAGGAATTATCTCTACAGTGATGCCTACCCTATTACCGATGTTCTTATCGACATTTGTAAAACGCTATCCTAAGGTCAACCTTATTATTAGGGAACTCACTACCGATGAAATTCTGACGGGATTGCGAGAAGGAAAACTCGATGCAGCAATTGCGGCTACTCCGCTTGAAACGACAGACCTCATTGAACGACCATTGTATTACGAACCTTTTGTAGGTTATTTACCAGAAGGCCATCGATTAAACGATAAAGCAGAATTGAAGGCTGAAGATTTAAACCTTGAGGAGGTTTTATTACTACAAGATGGACACTGCTTTAGAGATAACATCCTGAATCTCTGTGACATGAATCTCAATAAAAGAGATAAGAAGTTTACCATCGAAAGTGGAAGTTTTGAAACCTTAGTGCAACTGTCTGACGAAAGAATGGGAATGACCCTTCTACCCTATCTGCACACTCTTTG
>JAYPSS010000022.1:0-2681 GCA_038133115.1 Flavobacteriaceae bacterium
CTATCATTGGAGGATTCTCTACAGAGGGTCCAAAAAAATGTAGCGCTCTTGACATCAAACAATACAACGAGGAGGCCTTACAACACTGTATGGCAATTGCTGATCTTAAAACGCTGAAAACGCTGAGAGCAGTTCACATCACTCCTATGGGAGGCTCCCAAAACTTCTTGTTCGGCGTATTTCAAAAACACATTTAGAGTAAATGTCGAAACATTCCTCTGCATATAATTCATTGGAGTCGAACCATTACAGCGCGTACAGACCTCCTTTACACAAGCTCATTCTATCGAAGATCTTAAAGGATAGGCACTTTGAAATAGCGTTAGATGTGGGGTGCGGAGTGGGTACTTCAAGTCTAGCCTTAGTACCCTATGCCAAAAGAGTGATTGGCTATGACCCCAGTCAAGCCATGATTGAGAAAGCTACCCCTCACCCAACTATTACCTATACGAACTTAATTGATGAGCTTCCTAATTCTTGCGATCTACTTTGTTTTTTTGGCTCACTCGAATACATTAATCCGGTAGCTCTAAAAAAATACACTCAAAAACTAGTTAAAGGGGGTCAGTTGATTTGCTGTGATTTTGAAGTAGACTACCAGCCGATCTTAGAATTAATGGGACGCGAACCGATGAGGACTGATTATAAACATTCTAAAAATTTAACGGACTACCCCAACCACAAGGGTTTTAAAGAACACCTTAGACAGGTAGAATCGACCTCATTTAATTGTAGCTTAGAAGGGTTGAAATCATTACTATCTGCAGAGTTTGAAAATATGGGTAAATCGACAAAAGTGATAGACAGCGCTCTTTTTAAATGCGAAAACTATGAACTAAAGGCGTCCCTTTATTATGCTGCGTATACCAAACTCTAAAGCAATGAGAAGTCTTTTAATTCTAGTCTTTGGCCTGTCGACACTGCTTACTAACGCCCAAGGTGATATAGAGAAACGCATCGACAGCATAGTTGAAAACGGAATTAGAAATGGTGCTTTCCCTGGAGCCCAGATTTTCTTAAAAAAGGGAGACAAGATTTTAGTAGACAAAGCCTATGGCTACCACACCTATGACAGTATCACAGAAGTTAGTCTAAGTGATTTGTACGACCTCGCATCAATCACTAAGGTAGTGGGGTCTACCCTAGCGCTTATGAAACTCTATGACGACGGATTAATAGAACTTGATAAGCCCTTCAGCCACTATTTTCCAGATTGGAAAAATCATCCAAAAAAGAGTAAGCTAACCGTTCGAGAGCTACTCGCTCATCAGGGCGGCATCGTTCCCTATATCGTTTACCTCAACAAGGTTAAAAAAAGAAATGGCAAGCTTAAGAAGCGGTGGGTAACTAATACTCCATCTGATCAGTACCCTACAAAGGCCTATGAGGGGATTTATATTCACAAGCGTTTTAAAACCTTTGTTTACCGCAAGGCGAGAAGATCGAAACATTCAGACAAAACGTATCGATATTCGGGCCTAACCTTTCTTATGATTCCTGAAGTCGTCGAGCGTTTAAGTGGTAAAGAATTCGAAACTTTTTTGAAAGAAAACTTCTATCAGAACCTGGGCGCTAATGAGCTTCTTTTTAATCCGGCAAATCAATTACCTGTAGAGCGTATCGTGCCTACAGAACAGGATAGTCTCTTTAGAAAAACCTTGACCAGAGGGTGGGTGCATGATGAAAATGCAGCACTGCTGGGAGGTGTCTCAGGTAATGCAGGATTATTCTCGAATACCCACTCTTTACGCCCAATTCTAGAGCTGTTCTTAAACAAAGGAAAGTACCAAGGAAGAGAGTATCTTAAAGCCTCAACCATTGAGACCTTCACCCGTATCCAATTCAAAGAAAACAACAACCGAAGAGGCTTAGGTTTTGACAAACCCATGATTGACAATGACACCCTCTCCTATAAAGATTCATACCCTGCACCTTTGGCTGATTTGTCTGGTTATGGTCACTCCGGATTCACAGGTACCTTCTTTTGGGTTGACCCTGCTACTGAACTTATTTATATCTTTTTATCCAATCGGGTCTATCCTTCACGAGAGCAACAAGCGATCTACGATTTAAACATCAGAAAGGCGATTCTGTATGAGGGTTTGAAAGTAGAGTAACCAAACTTTAACAGTTTCACTTTAATTATTCTTCTAACTTGAGAAGGTTAAACAACCTTCCATGGGTCAATTACCGGTCTGGGGACAATGTCCTGAATAATTACTTACGCTTCCAGACCTGGGTTCTGCCCAAAAGAGAAAAACCTAAATAACCTCTAACATTAAGGGTATTGTCATCTTCTAGGGTAATGGTGCAGTCGTAATTTTTACCGTTAGCAGGATCCATGATTTTACCTTTGGTCCAAGAGTCATCGTCAGGTTTTAACCCCTTAACAATAACCAAGCCTTCTATGGGTTTATTGTACTCATCACCTTTACAATTCACGCACGTTTTACCCTGATCTTCGGGCAATAAGAGACGTTCAATTTTCCCGTAAAGTTTTCCATCTTCAACGTAAAGAAGAATTTCTGATTTCTCTCTTCCCGTTTCATCATCAATAGTGACCCAACGACCCTCAATGTCTGGAGTCTGAAAGAAGAGTACAAATGAAAGTAATAGTGATACCATTTTTTCTTTCTAAATTAGGTAAGATGTTAAAAACCAGCAGTATGAATTTGAAAAAA
>JAYPSS010000022.1:2781-12923 GCA_038133115.1 Flavobacteriaceae bacterium
CAACCGAAGCTATCCTTAGCTCAATGGTCGCTCCACCGCATGATATGGGAGAAAAATATTTCACCCTACGATTTCGCCGAATACGCACACAACCTGGGATTTAAGGGTCTAGAATATGTGAATCAGTTGTATCCAGAAGTAATGCTTGCAGAAAACAAAGCTGCTGCCATCGAAGATTTTGTGGCTAAGAATAATGAGCTCGCCAAGAAGTACCAGCTTCAAAATGTACTGATCATGATTGATGGAGAAGGAAGTCTTTCTGTGGCTGATGAAACTGAGCGTACTAAAGCTGTAGAAAACCATAAGATATGGGTAGATGCAGCCTCGGCTATGAACTGCTCTGCCATTCGTGTCAACCTTCATGGATCCAATGATTTTGAAACTTGGAGTGTAGCCTCGATCAAGAGTCTTACTGAATTAGCCAATTATGGAGCCGACAAAAACATTAATATTCTGGTTGAAAATCACGGTCGATTAAGCTCTAATGGTGAAGCACTCATGCAGGTAATTAACAGTGTTGACCTCCCCAATTGTGGAACCCTTCCCGATTACGGTAACTTTTGTATTGCTGAAGACGGATACGGATCGATCACCGACGAAAATTGCTCTGAGGTTTACGATATCTATAAAGGCGTTGAAGAGATGATGCCAAAGGCGATGGCACTAAGCGCAAAATCTTTTGACTTTGACGCCGAGGGCAATGAAATTAATATTGATTATACCCGAATGCTAGCCATAGCCAATAAATACAATTATCAGGGCTTCATAGGTATAGAATATGAGGGTAATGACCTACCTGAAATTGAAGGAATTGTAGCTACACGTAATCTAGTACTTAAAAACCTTAGTGCAAATGAAAACTAGAACCCTTCTTACCCTTGTATTAGGATGGTTTAGCCTACTGATTAGCGCACAATCACCACTAGGCGGATGGCAAGCAACAACGACCGACTCAAACGGTAACGAATTAAATGTATCTAGTATTGTCACCGAAACCCACCAGGTGATTACTTGGTATGACACCAGCGGAGACTTTATTAAAACCATGGGCGGATCATGGACCCTCTACGGCGATCGCTGGCAATTAAAGGTTGAGTTTGACTCTGAAACCCCCGACAATGTAGGAAGCACAAAGGAGTTTACGATCATTCCCAACGCAGAGGGCTATCATCTTTTGCCTTTAGGTCTGACCTTCAGACAAATCGATAACGGCTATCCAGGCAAACTCATGGGAGCCTGGCAAATGACGGGAAGAAAGCGTGGAGAAGAAATGGTTTCTAGACCTATTAATCAGGTACGAAGAACTTTAAAACTGCTTTCAGGAAAACGATTTCAATGGATTGCCTTCAATGTAGAAACCAAAGAATTCTCTGGAACTGGCGGAGGAACTTACACTACCAAAGATGGCACCTACACCGAGAATATTGAGTTTTTCTCGAGAGATCGCTCAAGGGTAGGAGCTTCATTAGCATTTACTTATGAACTCGTAGACGGAAACTGGCATCACTCAGGCTTAAGCAGTAAGGGGAGCCCTATTTATGAAATTTGGAGTAAATAATGTGGGGAGCCAACGAGTGGACCGATCGAATGTTTCGAAAATATTGGTGGCTCTTACTACTAATTGTAATTGTTTATTTGACCATTAAGCTAACTACAGCTTAGTCATCTTATCGAGTGTCAATAGAGAATTCAGTAATAGTTGTGTTCCATTGGCGATATCTTCAGGGGTAGAGTACTCCAAAGGAGAATGACTGATCCCCTCATAACTGGGAATAAAAATCATACCCGTTGGCCCTATCATCGCCATATCTTGGGCATCGTGACCGGCTCCACTAGGCAGACTCAATTGAGAATACCCTAAGGTCCTAGCTTGATCGCTGATCACTTTACGAATACGATCATCCATCATTGCAGGTGGACTAGTTGCATCAATAGGAGAAAATTCAAACGCAGTTTGATATTTTTCTTCAATAACCTTCGTGCTTGACACAATCGCTTCATAAACCTCCTTAATACGATCTGAGCTCAAATCTCTAATTTCTAAACTCATTCTAACCTCACCTGGGATCACATTGGGAGCTCCAGGAAGCGCTTGTATCCGACCCACAGTAGCCACTTGATTTCCTTCGATACTCTTAGCTATTCTGTTGACACTTAAAACAAACTCAGCCGATGCCAGCATCGCATCCTTTCTTTTATTCATGGGAGTAGTACCGGCATGGTTAGCAAATCCTCTAACCACTACATCCCACCATTTGAGGCCTACAATTCCTTCAACAACGCCAACATCAATACCTTGGTCATATAGATTTGAACCCTGCTCAATATGTAACTCGATAAAAGCGTGTAGATCTTCTTTACTTCGTTTTACTGAAAAAATAGTAGATGAATCTCCGCCAAGGCGATTAACACCTTCAGCATTGGTATAGCCTGAAGAGGTTTTTACTTTAAGTGTCCCTTCATCAATCTTACCAGCAAGTGCGCGACTACCAAATACCCCACCTTCTTCATTGGTGAAGATCAATAATTCAAAGTCGTGATTCGTTTTAATCTTCTGTTCAACTAGTGTCTGCATCACTTCAAGTGCAGCCATACTTCCCACTTGCCCATCGTAATGGCCGCCATTAGGCACCGCGTCAATATGAGAACCAAAAGCAACGACCTTTGATAAACCTTTTCGGCCTTTTCTTACCGCTGAAATGTTACCTGCCGCATCAATTCGAACTTCAACTCCAAGATCATTCAAGCGTTTAATCACATAGGCCCTTGCATCCAGTTCATGATCACTGTACGCCACTCGGTCATTTCCGCCTTCACCATTTATTCCAAAGGTTTTCAACGTCTCTAAATTTTGATTTACTCGCTCTGCATTTATTTGATATTGTGCAGAAGAAATCGAAAAGAAGAGAAGTAAGACAAAGGTGAATGGAGTTGATTTCATGATAAATTTATTTACGGTCGTTGTAATTCTTTCGAGCATCCTTGAAGTGATTGAATACTGTGTTGACAAAGGTCAGAATAAGACCTACCCCAAGGCCGATGTAGATAATGGTGAATATCTTTCCTAAATCGGTCTTTGGAGCAAAATCTCCGTATCCAATGGTAGTTAAGGTAATCGATGCAAAATAAAGGGCATCGATAAATCGCCAACCCTCCGCATACATATAGAAAAAGGCTCCTCCAAAAAGTATGATTACCGAAGCCCCAAGAAGGCTTCGGTAATCTTTGTCTCGAAGAAATTCAATAAAGGTTCGAATAAAAAATCGCAACGGAGGATGATTAAAAGGTTTACTCTACAATTTTAACATCTACAGCAGTTCTAGCCTGCCAACCTGTAACATCTGTCACCGAAAGTGCTAAATGGTAATCACCTGTATCTATCGTTGCCGGAAGAGTAACAACCGCTTCTATTTCAAAATTGGTTAACCCTTCGGGAACACTTTTATTGGTAGAAAAATTGAATGGATTTACAGCTGTGGTAATCGGTTCTAATTCGCAAGGATCCTCCTGATCATCATGAGTATGGTGATCAAAATTATGATGCATTTCAATAGAATAACTCGCCAATTCTAAGTTATCGGTGACCTTAGCTTTGATTGTATAGCTCTGTCCTCGACTAAGATTTTCACAGGTCTGTGGAAACCCCCCAGCGTAGTTAACCGTAATAGTTGGCTTTTCTTCATCGATCTCTGTCTCGGTACAAGAAACAAGCGCTAAGGCAAATAAGCCTAGCAAGAATCGGCTCCATTGATTAAAACTCTTCATATAACCCTTTCACTTTTTAAGTGTTCTAGTCTAAAATAAGCATTTACTAGACTCCGTCTTCTACAACTAAATCAAAATGCGCTTCAGCTGTTGTGCTATTTCCCACTTCATCAGTAACGATGATGTAAACGTGATATTCACCTAAGGCGGCGTTAGCGGGCACCATAATATCCTCGTGCAATTCGGCGTTTAATACTTGGTATTTTAGATCCGTATATACCTCTTCAAACTCCCATGCAACTTCACCTGCGGCAGGGGTGATCTCATCGCTATGAATATCAACAGTAATACTTGTGATACGGGAAAAAGCAAGAATATCAGCCCCAATATGCATGGACTCTCCTGGGTGAGCAATACCTTCATCGGCATGTACATCCTCGCCTCCTTCATCGTGGACAGCTCCTACCTCAACATTCGAAATTACAGGCGGTTGAATTTCATCATCAGTACATGAAATGAATAATGTAGTCGTTAGAAAAGCGAAAAGGATTGGTTTTAAAATCGATTTCATAATGTGTTGTTTTTAAAAATTATAAGTAATTGATAAAGAAAAATTTCGTGCGGGTTCAGGAACATCGATCAGCCTGTAAAAGCTGGTGTGATCGAAGTACTTTGTGTTAAATAAATTATTGATCTTGAATCGAACGTTAATCGGCTCAGAGTAATTATTCAAGTGCAATTCAGAGAGCAGTGAAAGGTTGAAAAGTTGATACCCTGGTGTTTTTTCTTCGGGTGGAACAATTCGATTCTGTGCTGCTGTGATTCGATAGTCGGTAATCAGACGAGTGTTCTTAAACACCTTACCAGAATTAAAACTCTTTGAAAGAGATAATAGGCTAGATAGTGGCGGATTAAAAGGAAGCGTAAAGCCCTTTTTAGGGCCATTTAATTGCTCAGCGTAAACATACTCCACCGAGGTATCGAGACTAATTGATTGGTTAAACGTGATTCCTAAAGATAATTCTCCTCCATATCGAAGCACCTTAGCCTGCTTATAGGCGTAAACCTGAAGGGTTTCATAATAATCAGCGGTCGGATTTAAATAGATAAAGTTGGTGAAGTAGTTTACAAATGGACTAAAACCAAATTGTAGCATATCCTCTGTCTGGTTCCATTCAAAATCGAATTGATACGATTCCTCAGCTTTTAGATTGAGCTGTCCGCGTTCGAATCGATACATGTGATAATTGACTCCGTCAGAAGCAAGTTCATTAGCTAATGGTATTCTAAAGCTCTTTCCTAAATTGAATTTCAGAGCCGTACGTTCTTTGAGATAACTCATCCCAATTGACCCGCTATAACTACCAAAACTAAGGTCCTCGTCTGAGGCTCGTTGAAGATTTTGAAACTCATAGATACCTACCGAATTCTCTACAGGCGTCTGAAACCAATCCACATAAGCATCTGTCATCACTCGACCCACATCATACCTAAGACCTCCTTGAAGGTGTAAATACTCTGATAGCCGAATGTGATCAAAAACGAAAACCCCAGCAGTGAATCGTCTAAACGATGGAATTAAGAAACCCCATCCGCCAATACGGTTGTTCTGAATTTCACCATTAAACCCAAATGACAACTCATGAGCTCCCCTATTCTCTAGGGAATTATGGATGTTTAAGGTGTAGGTATTCTTCGAAAAGACTCGCTCACTACTACTTGATGGCTTGGGCATGTAGCCGTGTGGAACAGGTTCTGACTGCTCTGTACGCTCATTATTTTGGAAGCCAAAATCAATCTGCAAAGTGCTATTTGGTCTAAAAAATTGAAAATTCTGAATCCATTTAAAATGATTCACCTCGTGAAATGGGAGATCCACATCTCGAAAAGAGGCATCGTAATCAATCGATGACGAGCGCACCTCAAGACCATGAGCATTGGCAAAGAAGCCATTATTACCGTTCATGTTACTAAGCGAGGTTTCAGACTTAAAACCTTCACCTACAAAACCAAAGGTTAGTCCGAAATTCGTCTCATTCCCGGCTGTATTTCGAATGCGATTGTCAGCCAACTCAAAGACGTAATTATCATATAATACTCGATCTGTAGGAACTTTATAATCTGCGTAATCGCGATAAGTAACTCTAGCCCGATAATACCAATTTTCATTTCTAGCTACAATCGATGAAGAGACTCCAATCAGTTCATTATTCGTTTCACCAGTAAGGTTAATATCACCGCTGAAAGTGTTCTTCGCAGGGGTCTGTGGCGGACGAATATCTATCACTCCCCCAATCGCATCTGAACCATAGAGTAAGGATGCCGGTCCTTTAATAATTTGAACATCCTCTACTGCATACTGATCAATCTCTAAACCATGATCATTTCCCCATTGTTGCGCTTCATGTTTAATCCCATTCTGAACCACAGAAACTCGATTAAACCCTAAACCACGAATTACCGGTTTTGATTGTCCTGAACCTATCGTAATCGTACTAACTCCCGGTATCTTACGAAGGGTCTGCATCAAGCTGTTTTCTCGATTGGTGATCAGAAATTCTTTGGAGACTCCGACCGTCACGGTTGAAAGTTCTTGAGCGCGTTGCTGTGGTGTTTGACCAAAAATCTCAACCTCGTCTAAAGAGGTAAACTCAGATTCTAATCTAATAATTAGTTCATCACGTAAATCAATGCGATTAAGCTCAACACTTTGCTTTTGATAGCCAATATGCGTAATCACAAGAACATATTCTGAAGAAGGAAAAGAAAGTTTAAAACTCCCATAGCTATCAGTAACCGTACCTGATTTGCCAACTACCACGCTTACACCCTCTAAGGGCTGACCAGAATCAGCATCAACAACACGGCCACCTACAGATAGCATAGTCTGTGCAGAAATCAAGGTAGATTGCACTACCATTAGTATAACAAGTATCGATCTAAGCATATCGATATTCAGAAAAGATTAATTAGAAACAAGGGGAATCTGCATTTCAAGATCAAAAATGCAGAACAAAACTAGAATTGTTAAACCCTTGGAGGAGGCCTAGAGAGGACCTGAAGTGAAAAATCGTAGCGATATACTACCGACTCATAATGGATTACTTTGTCTATGTACTGAGTTTCAGTAACTGTCGTAAATTCAAAATCAGTAGTAAGTTCACTGCCTAATGATTCTTGAACGTCTTTGACTACGACCTCACAAAGCTCGCATTTGTCAATAGTGGTGTCCTCAGCTGCGTGAATAAGTGCGTGTACTCCCAGCAATTTAACCGAGAGTAGAAGCATTACTGCTAAGCCAGAAAAAATCTTAAACGCCTTTGAATTCATTACTTACGAAGTTAATGATAAAGGATTTAAAATAAAAAGGGCTACCCCAGGATTAGCTCCCGCTGGTCGCTGATCCCCAAGGGAGTGACTTAAAACAAAAAAGCCCAAACTCGTTGCACTCGTAAACCACCCTCCACGAATCAATGCTCAAGCTGAGCTTGGCGTTCGATTCGTAACCATTGGTTTCTATGCTAGTTGGGCTTTTTTGTTTTGCGGAGAGAGGGGGATTCGAACCCCCGATACAGTTTCCCGTATACACACTTTCCAGGCGTGCTCTTTCAACCACTCAGACACCTCTCCAAAAGGGAATGCTAAGATAAGTTCTTATCTAATCGATAGCGGTAGTTTAATTCATAACTTTAGTTACTAATCTTAAGTATTATGATTTACGCAATTTGGTTTACCCTGATAACGATTCTGGTGTTATCTATTCTTTACAGCCAAGGACATTTTGGCTTTAAAGGCATGCAACAATCGATACCCCAACTACCCTATTTAGATAAAGAAGAAACTATTGACTTTTATCGAAATGTTTTAGGTTTTCAGGTAGGCGATGACTGGGACGGATACAT
Source organism: Flavobacteriaceae bacterium (assembly GCA_038133115.1). Lineage (GTDB taxonomy): Bacteria > Bacteroidota > Bacteroidia > Flavobacteriales > Flavobacteriaceae > UBA3478. The sequence goes on from JAYPSS010000022.1 coordinate 10,389, forward strand.
CATTACCCGTAAAGATCAAATTGAGATTCATCTTTGGCAGTGTGACGATGAAAACCTTCCGAAAAACACAGGTTGCTACATCAAATACGGAAGAAATATTGAGGAATTATACCTCAAATACAGTAAAGAAGCCATCATTCATGAACATGGAAAATTAGAACTCAAACCATGGGGAATGAAGCAGTTTTCCATTCTAGACAACAGTGGAAATAGTATCCATATTGGACAAAATGCTTAATTCTTTAATGATGAAACACTACCTCCTAGCCCTATTCAGTTTAATCAGTTTGAGCTCCAAAGCACAAGAAGAGATTATCCGATTTGAGAGTGCTAATCCTTATACCTTCAATGATGTAATGACTGACTTAGAAGATCAAGAAACCCAAGAAGTGTTTGGAGTTTTAAGATTTCCAGAAGTAGATAGCAGGGAAAAATTGCCTGTAGTTTTAGGTGTGGCCGGAAGCCTGGGATGGCGAGAACATCACCTAGATTACCTTGAGCAATATCGCGAACAAGGTATGGCAACCTTCGAGTTAAAAAGCTTTCAAAGCAGAGGAATAACCTCAACGGTTGGTAGTCAAAGCGAAGTCACTATGGCGGCTATGGTACTCGATGCCTACAGAGCGCTAGAAGCACTTTCGAGGCACCCGAGAGTAGATGCGAATCGAATCGCAATAACCGGTTGGAGTTTAGGGGGTGGAGTAACTTTATTCTCGGCATGGCTACCCCTTAAAGAAGCCATCAATAAAGAGCTTTCATTTGCTGCTCATTTGGCTTTGTATCCGCCCTGTTTTGTGACACCAACCAACCTTTCGTTTAGCAAAGCTCCTATGCATATACTGATCGGAGCAGCTGATAATTGGACACCCGCCGCCCCCTGTGAAGAGTTGGTCAAATTGTTAGAAAATACTAATGATATAGGGGTCACGGTTTATGAAAACGCGCACCACGGATATGACAGCGAAATTCCCGTTCAAGAAAATGAAAAGGGCTACAGTTTCACCGATTGTCGATTCGAATTGAATGACGAAGGGGATGTACTCATGAATACACTAGGTATTGCAATGAGCAACTCTTTTCTCCAAAAATTAGGTTTCGCCTTTTGCGCTAAGAAAGGGGTTTCGATTGGCGGAAACAAAGAGGCTAGAGCAGCCTCAATGTCCTTTGCCAATACTTTTATGAAAAGACACCTTATAGGTGATTCCAGTGAATAATTACATTCCAAAAAAGACCACTATCGTGATGATTCAAGAAGCGATCTAACGGGTTAAAAGCGAATGAAACAATATGGCCTTTACCATGAGGTACATTATAGATAGCTCCCGTTCCGATGATATCCTTTTCATTTCGAACCATTCCTGACATGACGTACTTTCTAGGCTTACCCGGCTCTTTAACTTCTTCTGAAGTCTCTGTCGTCGAGGATAATCCCATGATTTCTCCGGTGTAGGGTTTTTCATCAGCTAAAGGTTCATCACCAAATTGCGCAACCATATACTTACGATCAAGAAGATCGGATCGTAACATAGGGGTGTTTCCTTTGTACAAGTGAAATTCTTCAGGATAACCATAGAGAATAGGGCTTTCTATACTTCTAGCCTTGGCAGTTACGATTGATCCTGGATGAAATAAGTGTGATGAGCGATAGCTACTTAAAACTCCTCCAAAACCAAGGTCAGCGATAATTGCTGAGGCATTATCTAGAGGCACCAGTACCCCACCATTCTTCACGAACTCATTCAGTTTATCCAAACCATCGAAGCCTGGCCCACCGGTCATATCATCTGTTTGATCGGGATACCCATGTGAAGGATATTCTTTGGTCTTTGTAAAAGGCATTGGCCCAAACTTCTCGTCTACCCCATGTACAAACTGTGTCATCCCCCTTCTAAAATGCGGAATCACAATTACGTCAAAGTCTCTTGACAGTCGACCCGCTTTTAAATCATCCTTATCAATGCTCGTATAAGGCACTCCTAACTGCTCAAAAGTATAGCGCACCCAGCCCTCTGCTTGAGTATCTGTCCAGCTGTGATAAACAGCAATTTTAGGAAGATTCACCAGTCGTTTATCACTAATGGTTTCGTTAATCGAAATCAAATCAAGACCGAATTTCGAAGCCAACTCATTCGCTTTTTTAGCGCCAAGGTTTTCGATAATAATCGAACCTGGTGCTAGGGTATGTTCCCCGAGCTCCGTGGAACTATCCACTACATAGGCCTTAGCCGTTCCTTTTAAATCGAACAAGGAGGGAACCACATTTGATTGAGCCTTGTAATTAATAGCGTAAGTGGTTGAAGTTCCCTCAACCTTTCCACTATACACCACCTTTTCGGTGAGAAGTTGAAGTGTTGAAGGATTCTCATGCCACTGTTCTTCCCTTTCAACGTCGACACCGTAAAGTAAGTCAAGCGTCCAGGCGATAGCGTCGTAAGGCGGAAACTTAGCGTCTTTCGGATAGTTCTGCTCTGTGAGTAAATCATAGGCGAGCTTGCTATAAGGTTGATTTAGTTGAATCAGGTAATCTCCCTGGTC
>JAYPSS010000023.1:0-7249 GCA_038133115.1 Flavobacteriaceae bacterium
TGTTCCAGGGTCGAATGATGAATAAGAATTTAGGTTATATTCATTTTTGGGTAACCGCAGTTGCTTCTTACGGAGTATTCTTCCCAATGCACTTTGTGGGTATGGCTGGAGTTCCAAGAAGATATTATCAAAATACTGCATTCCCAATGTTTGACGAGTTAACAGATGTTCAAATTTTAATGACTGTCTTTGCACTTATCGCAGCCGCCGCTCAATTGGTGTTTGTATATAACTTCATTTACAGTATTTTCTATGGTAAGAAAGGTTCACAAAACCCTTGGAAGTCAAATACGCTAGAGTGGACTGCTCCATTAGAGCACATCCATGGTAACTGGCCAGGTGCTATCCCTGAGGTTCACCGTTGGTCATATGACTACAGTAAGACCTATGAGGATGGTTCGTATATCATAGAAGGACAGGATTTCGTTCCTCAGCATATTCCAATGCAACCAAACGAAGAAGAATTGAATCATTAAGATTAACTAGTTTCCTAATAATGAAGCCCTGCAGATGCAGGGCTTTTTTTATGAGGATTGCCTACCTTTAAATAAAGCTTTGAATATGAATGAGAACTTAGATGCTACCGGAGCGCATTTCGGAAAAGAAGAGTTTGATATTGAGCGCGCTCTTAGGCCTAAGGGCTTCGATGATTTTGCGGGTCAAGATGCAGTTCTTGAGAATTTAAAAATATTTGTGGAGGCTGCTAACCTACGAGAAGAGGCACTTGACCACACTTTACTTCACGGTCCTCCTGGTCTAGGTAAGACAACCCTTGCCCATATCTTAGCGAATGAACTAGACGTTAATATAAAAATTACCTCGGGACCTGTTTTGGATAAACCTGGTGATTTAGCAGGTCTTCTTACCAATCTAGAGGAGCGGGATGTATTGTTTATCGATGAGATTCATCGACTGAGCCCTATAGTAGAAGAGTACCTATATTCTGCGATGGAAGACTACAAGATCGATATCATGATTGAGACAGGGCCAAATGCTCGCTCGGTTCAGATTCATCTCAAACCATTTACATTAATCGGAGCTACCACCCGGTCGGGTCTATTAACCGCTCCTATGCGCGCCCGATTCGGTATTCAGTCTCGACTCTCGTATTACAGTACCGAGTTATTATCGACGATTGCCTTACGCAGCGCTGAAATTTTACGTGTTCCTATGGATGAAAGTGCGGCTATTGAGATTGCGGGAAGAAGTAGGGGTACTCCAAGAATTTGTAATGCTTTACTGCGTCGTGTTCGAGATTTTGCACAGATTAAAGGAAATGGAACAATCGATTTGGAGATTGCTCGATTTGGGTTAAAAGCACTCAATGTAGATGCTCATGGTCTAGATGAGATGGATAATAAGATTCTATCCACACTTATTGATAAGTTTGGTGGAGGCCCGGTAGGCATCAATACTCTAGCGACTGCAGTATCAGAAAACCCTGAAACGCTAGAAGAAGTGTATGAACCCTTCTTGATTCAGCAAGGTTTTCTGGTTAGAACTCCGAGAGGGCGAGAGGCGACACCTTTAGCGTATGCACATTTAGGAAAGACTAAATCTTCAAGCCAGAAAGGACTTTTTGAATAAGGATGCAAAAGGATGAGAAACTACATAGACGTTCTGTTTTTCTAAAGGAGGCGGCTCAGCGTCACGGGTTTCTATCTTCTGGTATTGCAAAGGCTGGGTTTCTTGAAGAAGATGCTCCTCGATTAGAGTCTTGGTTAAATAAGGGTTATCATGGTCAGATGACCTATATGGAACGCAATTTTGATATGCGATTGGATCCCACCAAGCTTGTTCCGGGAGCAAAATCGGTTATTTCACTTTTATTCAATTACTATCCGTCTGAAACAGTCGCGTTTAAACAAGATCAGTTTAAGATTTCTAAGTATGCCTATGGTAAAGACTATCATGAGGTAATTAAGAACAAATTGCGGGCTCTATTTTATGATTTACAGCAAGAATTCGGTGGGATTGAAGGACGCGTTTTTGTTGACTCTGCTCCAATATTAGAAAAGTCTTGGGCGCAAAAATCTGGTCTTGGATGGGTCGCTAAAAACGCTAATCTAATTAGTAAGCAAAAGGGCTCTTTTTTTTTCTTGGCTGAAATCATTCTCGATTTAGAGTTTGAGTACGACCATCCGATAACCACAGATCACTGCGGAAGTTGTACGGCCTGTATAGATGCGTGCCCTACGCAGGCTATTGTAGCCCCAAATATAGTTGACGGGTCTAGGTGTATTTCATACTTCACAATAGAGTTGAAAGAAGCTATTCCGGCCAGTTTTAAAGGTCTTTTCGATGATTGGGCCTTTGGTTGTGATACCTGTCAAGATGTTTGCCCATGGAACCGTTTTTCGAAAAGCCATAGTGAACCGTTATTTGACCCTGAATCTGAATTATTATCCTTAAGTACTAACGACTGGATCGAAATGACCGAAGAAACCTTTTCAAAGGTGTTCAAAAAATCTGCGGTAAAACGCACCAAATATGCGGGCTTAAAACGAAACATCGACTTTTTGAAAAAGTAGCTATATTCATGGACTAAACTTACAACCATGAATCAATTAAGCACTCTCGATATTGGAGTTATTGTAGTCTACCTCATAGGTATCGTTATCTATGGAATTTCTAAATCGAAAAGAGAAAGTTCAGAGGACTATTTCTTAGGAGGAAGAACAATGACCTGGCCAATTGTCGGAATTGCTCTCTTCTCTGCAAACATCTCTAGCTCCACATTAGTGGGTTTAGCCTCTGATGGTTTTCAGACCAATATTAACGTCTATAACTATGAGTGGTATGCCGTAATTGTCTTGATCATATTTTCGGTATTCTTCTTGCCTTTTTACTTAAAGTCAGGAGTTTATACGATGCCTGAATTTTTAGAACGTCGTTTTGATAAGCGTTCTAGATATTACTTTTCATTAATTACCGTCATTGGTAACGTAATGGTGGATACCGCTGCTGCACTCTATGTGGGTTCGATTGTTTTGAAACTACTTTTTCCCGAGTACAGCTCAACAACGATTATTATTCTCTTAGCAATTGCAGCTGCAGCTTACACCATCCCTGGAGGACTTAATTCTGTAATTCAAACCGAAGTAATTCAGGCGATCCTTTTAATTATAGGATCTTGTTTGATCACCTATTTTGCCTTTGATCAATTAGGTGGAGGTTGGTCAGCCATGATGGATGGTCTTGACGAAATGCTATCTGTAGGTCAAATAGACTTTGGAGATCGAGCCGCAAATGGCGCCTATATACCTGAGACCGCTACAGATGTATTTAGCGTTGTTCGTCCTGCGAACGATGAGTTTATGCCCTGGTGGGGATTAATTTCGGGAGTTGCTCTTTTAGGATTTTATTTCTGGGCAAATAACCAGTTTATGGTTCAGCGAGTTCTTGGAGCTAAAGATTTACATCACGGTCGTATGGGAGCACTCTTTGCAGGGTTTCTTAAACTACCTGTGATTTTCATTATGATTGTTCCTGGTGTTTTAGCCTTATTACTTTTTAATGATTTAGATATTAGTGGACTTAATTATCCACTAGCCAGTGGTGAGATGTGTGCTTCGCTGACGGATTGTCCGAACCTTACGTATCCAGTATTATTATTTCAGCTTTTACCAACAGGTGTTCTAGGTCTAGTGGTAGCAGGATTATTGGCTGCAATGATGTCTTCAGTGTCAGCTACTTTTAATTCGGCTTCAACGCTAATTACCATGGACTTTGTAAAGCAATTCAAGCCTGAGTTAGATGGTAAGCAACTAGTGAGAGTAGGTCAGATCACAACATTAGTTTTAGTGGTGTTAGCTTCTATGTGGGTGCCTTTTATTGAAAAGGTTAGCGATTCACTATGGGGTTATCTTCAATTGGTGATTGCATTTACCTCACCGCCAGTAGTAGCTACATTTATTTTAGGTCTTTTCTGGAAAAAATCAAACGCAAACGGTGCATTCTCAAGTCTAATGGTCGGAGGTGCCTTTGCTGTATTTATGATTCTTTCAGCATCCTTTGACTGGTCTCCATATATTAACGATTTGCATTTTCTAGCGAAAGCCAATTTATTATTTGTTATTGCTGTAGTGGTTAACGTTGCAATCAGTCTAACTTCTGGTAAGGTAGATGAACAAAAAGTTGCTGAGTATACCTATAAGCGATCGTTCTATAACGAAGAAACCGAACAATTGAAAGGACTACCTTGGTACAAAAACTATCGTACGCTATCGGTTATCTTACTTATAATCACTGCGATTTTTGTCGGAATGTTCTGGTAGAGAACAATTCTGTTTTGGCGACATTCCCAGCGAGGGAATCACGTATCTTTGATATACAATTAGACTGAAATGAGAAACTCAAGACAGCGAAGAGAATCGCTAGTATATCACGCAAAACCACAGCCGGGCAAGATTAAAATTGTCCCGACCAAGCCCTACCAAACACAGAGAGATTTAGCGATTGCTTACTCTCCCGGAGTCGCTGAGCCTTGTTTGGAAATCGCAGAAACTCCAACAGATGTGTACAAGTATACCGCTAAGGGAAATATTGTCGCGGTTATTTCAAATGGTACTGCCGTACTAGGTTTAGGTGATATAGGTCCATTAGCTTCAAAGCCTGTGATGGAGGGTAAATGCGTACTCTTCAAAATTTTTGCAGACATCGATGGTATGGATATCGAGGTCGATACTACCGACGTGGATGAGTTTGTAGAGACGGTGAAGCGTATTGCTCCAACTTTTGGAGGAATCAATCTTGAAGATATCAAAGCGCCAGAGGCCTTTGAGATCGAACGTAGGTTGAAAGAAGAATTAGATATCCCAGTCATGCACGATGACCAGCATGGTACTGCAATTATCTCAGCTGCTGCACTAATTAACGCCCTTGAATTGGCTGAAAAGAATATCGAAGATGTTCGAATTGTGGTAAGTGGGGCAGGAGCGGCTGCAGTTTCTTGCACTAAACTATACAAAGCCTTTGGTGCTTCTGCAGAGAACATTATCATGCTCGACAGTAAAGGGGTGATTCGCAAGGATCGTGAAAACCTAAGTCCATCAAAAGAAGAGTTTGCAACCGCAATTGATGTTCATACCCTTGAAGAAGCGATGGTAAATGCAGACGTTTTTATTGGTTTGTCGATTGCTGATATTGTAACTCCAGAGATGCTTCAATCGATGGCTGCGAACCCGATTGTATTTGCTATGGCGAATCCAGATCCAGAGATTAACTATGATCTCGCCATTCGCACTCGTGAGGATATTATTATGGCTACCGGTCGTTCAGATCACCCTAATCAAGTAAACAATGTCTTAGGGTTTCCTTTCATTTTCAGGGGAGCATTAGATGTTCGCGCTACTAAGATTAATGAAGAAATGAAAATGGCTGCGGTTCGTGCTTTAGCTGATTTGGCAAAAGAACCGGTGCCAGAGCAGGTTAATATTACCTATGACATTACTCGTTTAGCTTTTGGTAGAGAGTATATTATTCCAAAACCATTTGATCCAAGACTTATTTCTAAAATCCCGGTGGAGGTGGCTAAGGCTGCTATTGCTTCTGGGGTTGCTCAAATTGAAATTACCGATTGGGAGAAATATGAGGAGGAGCTAATGTCGCGCTCGGGTAATGACAACAAATTTATTCGATCACTTCATGATAAGGCTAAGCTTAACCCTAAGCGTGTGGTTTTCGCCGAAGCAGATCAGATTGATGTGCTTAAAGCTGCTCAGTTTGTTTCTGATGAAGGCATGGCTTACCCAATTCTTCTGGGAGATAAAGAGGTAATTGAGAGCCTTAAAGACGAGTTGGAATTTGACGCTGAGGTTCCAATTATTGATCCCTCGGATGATGATCAACAGGCCCGTCGGGATGAATTTGCTAAGCTGTTATGGAGTCGAGGTGAACGCGATGGGGTGCAGAGATACAGTGCAGGTGTTCGAATGATGCATAGAAACTATTTTGGTCCCATGATGGTTCTCTCTGGAGAAGCTGATGCAATGATATCGGGTTATTCTCGTTCGTTCCCTAAAGTATTGCTTCCGGTATTAGAAACGGTAGGTAGAGGTCTGGGAATCAAGAGAGCTGCCACAATGAATATCATGATGACTCCTCGAGGACCACTATTCTTAGCGGATACGGCGATCAATGTTAATCCTACCGCCGAAGAGTTAGCTGAGATTGCAGTGATGACTGCAAGAGAAGTTCGTTCTTTCGGATATGAGCCTGTCATGGCAATGCTATCGTATTCTAACTATGGTTCTTCAAGTAAACCTGAAGCCAGAAAGGTAAAGAACGCCGTTAAAATCTTACATAGAGATCATCCAGATTTGATTGTTGATGGAGAGATTCAAGCCGATTTTGCACTCAATCCTGAGATGGGAGCCCAAACCTTCCCATTCTCAAAACTGGCCAATCGAAAAGTCAATACATTAATATTTCCTAACCTTGATGCTGCCAATATCACTTATAAACTGATGAAGGAGCTACACGGTGTAAAATCAATTGGTCCTGTCATGTTAGGTTTAGATAAACCGATCCATATCCTGCAGTTAGGGGCTAGTGTTGAGGAAATAATCAATATGACCTCTATTGCGGTAACTGACGCCCAACGCGCAACCAAAAAATAACCTGTCATGATTAGCCACCTCAGAGGTCGAATGATAGAAAAAACTCCCACTCATGTGATTCTTGAGTGTAATGGGGTAGGATATCATCTCGAGGTATCGCTTCATACCTTTTCGGGATTGAGTTCAGAGGAAGAACAGCTTTTGTATACCCATCTCCAAATCAAAGAGGATAGCCATACGCTCTTCGGATTTTTATCTGAATTTGAACGCGCAGTATTTCGATTGCTCATTTCGGTAAGTGGCGTTGGGGCGGCAACAGCCAGAACGATGCTTTCATCTTTAAGCCCTTCTGATGTCGTTGGGGCAATTGCATCTGAGCAAGTAGCCGTTGTGCAGTCGGTTAAAGGAATCGGGGCAAAGACGGCTCAACGAATGATCTTAGAATTAAAAGATAAAGTCTTAGCGTTAGAGGGTGCCGAAGATGTGGTAGCGAATACAACGGTCAAAGGGCAAAATGGAGAAGAAGCAATAGCCGCTTTAGAGGTACTTGGCTTCACTCGAAAATCAGTTCAGAAAATTGTAGATAAGCTATTGACTGCAGACTCTCAGATGAGTGTTGAAGATCTTATCAAGAATACGCTAAACGCAATTTAAATTGAAGATTAGACTGGATTCAATACGGTCTCTTT
>JAYPSS010000023.1:7349-12691 GCA_038133115.1 Flavobacteriaceae bacterium
AAAAGCAGTCTGATGACTGGCGCTCAGAATTTATTTGGACTCAAAACTGATTTACAATTTGGGCGCACCTCTGTGACGGCCGTTTATGCAGAACAGCGATCTCAACGAAATACCGTCAGTACCCAAAATGGATCAGTCATTAATGAGTTTGAGCTTACTGCTCTCGATTATGAGGAAAACACGCACTTTTTCTTAAGTCAACATTTTAGAGATGCCTATGACTTGGCGCTTAAGAACTACCCCTTCATTGCTTCAAATGTGCAGATTACCCGAATAGAAGTTTGGGTAACCAATCGATCGCAACAGACCGAAAACGTTCGACAAATCGTAGGTTTTCAAGATCTTGGAGAATACCATCCTGAAAAAGTTCGGTTTGGGGGGCCACAGAATTTTTTTCGAGCTACCGAATCTTTACCTGACAATGAGGCCAACCTTCTTAATCCGGCATGGATAGGGGGTGAAGGTCTTCCCAGTTCAATAAGGACAGCGGCTGGTGCCGCCTCTGGATTAAGTTTGTTAGGCGAACCTTTAGTAAACGGCTTAGACTATGCCTCACTAGAAAATGCACGAAAATTAGAAGCCGGTTTAGATTATTCGTTCCATCGTCAGCTCGGATACTTGTCACTGAATCAACCACTGGCTACTGATGAGGTGCTCGCGGTTGCTTATGAGTACACTTACAATGGATCTGTTTATACAGTCGGAGAGTTCTCTAATGACAATCAAAGGGATGCCTCTAGTGCACTAATTGTAAAATTACTGAAGAGCAATATTACCCGGGTTGAGGATCCTATTTGGGATTTGATGATGAAGAATATCTATTCGACCGGAGCCTTCGGAATTAGTGCGAATGATTTTGAGTTTCAATTACTTTACACTGACCCCAGTCCTCGAAACTTTTTAACACCGGCTGACCCTTCGGTTCCTTGGCCAGAGGAGTTTTCGAGTAGTACGCTATTGAAAATTTTCAATTTAGATCGACTCGATGCCTATCAGAATCGTTCGGAGCAAGGAGATGGTTTCTTCGATTTTGTGGATGGTATTACCGTTGATGCTTCTAATGGTAGAATCATTTTTACCCAGGTAGAACCGTTTGGTGAATATTTGTTTGAGCAATTCGCTAGTGATGTTACCGAAGACTATGAAATTGCAGAGTCTTATAATGGTAATCAAAGACAATATGTTTATCGTTCGCTCTATGAATTAACGAAAACAGCTGCCTTGCAGCAGGCAGATGCGAATCGATTCTTGTTAAGGGGTTCTTATGGTGGCAGCAATGCTTCTTCAGGTCAAAAGTTGTCGCTTGGAGTAGCGTTTGCTTTGCCTGGATCTGTCCAGGTTAGTATTGGAGGTAGAGTACTTACTGAAGGGGTTGATTACATTGTTGACTACGCAGCCGGTCAGGTTGAGATTCTTGATCCGAGCTTACAGAATTCAGGTTTTCCGATTGATATTTCAGTGGAAGATGCTGGTCAAATCGGCCAGTTAACTCGACGATTCACAGGAATTGCCATTCAGCATCGAGCCTCTAGCGAACTGTCCTTTGGGGGTGCTTTTTTAAATCTTAGAGAACGTCCACTTACTCAAAAGTCTGCTTATGGAATCGAGCCTATTAATAACTCGATGATTGGTGCGAATGTTTCGTTTCGCAAAGAAGTTCCTTGGCTTACACGACTGATTAACCAGTGGCCCACTATTGAGACTGAAGCGCCGTCTTCGATTGACTTCTCTGCAGAAATCGCTGCGCTCATCCCATCTGCCCCCAACAATGCACAATTCGGCGGTGAGGTAACCACTTATATCGATGATTTTGAAGAGGCGCAACAATTCTTGGATCTTAGAAATCCATCCGATTGGGTGCTGTCGAGTAATCCTTTTGGTCAAACCGGTATTGAGGCTTCTAGGTCTAGAGCTCGCCTAGCGTGGTACACTATTGATCCTGTGCTTTATAGCAGACTACGACCCTCTGATATTACGGATGCGATGTTGCAAGAAGATGAAGCCCGTCGAATTTTTATAAGAGAGGTTTATCCCGAAACCGATGTAGTCCAGGGACAATCTGCTGTTCAATCGACCTTAGATATCGCGTACTATCCCGATGAGGCTGGACCGTATAATACGGCGTCTGATTTTGCAACGGTTAAAGACAAATGGGGAGGGACTATGCGAGCGCTTACAGTAACTGACTTTGAGCAGGCAAATATCGAGTACTTGCAGTTTTGGATGTTACATCCGTTAGAACCTTCAGAAGTTGGAGAGGGAGGTAAATTAGTGATCGATCTTGGGAATCTTTCTGAGGATATTCTTCCTGATGGAAGAAAACAATACGAAAATGGACTTGGAGTTCAAGTGGATCCAACCATCTATGGATCTGTCCCTTCTAGAAGTGCCCTGATTTATACTTTTGATAGCGATGCGGGTGCTCGAGAAATACAAGATGTCGGATTAGATGGTCTTTCAGATTCTCAGGAAGGTTTGATTTATACAGGTCCAAGTGATGACCCGGCTAGAGATAATTATGTAAATTATTTAGAAGCTCAGGGAAGTATCCCAAATCGTTACAAGTATTTCAACAATCCTGAAGGTAATACACCGATTAATCCGACCGATGAGTTAAGAGGTTCTACACTCTTACCCGACGTTGAGGATGTCGATCGAGACTTTGCCATGAATGTGGCCGAGAGTTATTATCAATATGAACTTCCTATCAATTCGGTGGTGAGCGAATCGATGCCCTACATTACAACGGTTCGAGAAGTTACTCTGGACACAGGACGCAAAGTTCGTTGGGTGCAGTATAAGATCCCTCTTCGTGAATACACCCGTGCGGTAGGCGGGATTACCAATTTTAGGTCGATACCCTTTATTCGTATGTCCTTACAGGGATTTCAAAGATCAACCGTTTTGCGATTTGCTGCACTTGACCTCATTCAAGGTAGTTGGAGAATCTATGACAAAGAATTAGACCCAGAAGCTAACTTACCTGTAAGTCCTTCAACGACCTTTGAACTGGGTGCGGTAAATATTGAAGAAAATAGTAATAGAAGCCCTATCCCATACGTGCTTCCACCAGGGGTTCGACGCGAAGCCTTGAATAATACGAATACGATTGTACGACAAAATGAACAGTCGTTAAGTATGCAGTTTACCGATTTACCATTAGGGGACGGAAGAGGAGCTTTTAGAAGGGTGAAATTTGATATGCGCCGCTTTGAAAGGCTCAAGTTGTTTGTTCATGCCGAACGAATAGGAGCTTCAACGGTTCAAGACAATGATCTAGTGGCTTTTCTCAGAATAGGAACGGACTATAGTTCTAACTATTATCAAATCGAGTGGCCATTAACCTTTACCAATAATGCCACCCAAGACGCAAGTCTAATTTGGCCAGATGTGAATGCCCTTGATCTCGATTTAGCACTTTTGAGTGGTGTAAAGGCAGAGCAAATTGCCTCCGCCGAGCCAGAATATTCAAAAGTTCTTGAAAATGGAATCACTATTCGCGTAAAAGGGAATCCGTCGATCGGGAATATTACTTCGGCCATGCTTGGAGCCATTAATCGATCATCTAGCCTGCCCGTTTCGGCAGAGCTTTGGTTTAATGAATTGCGTCTGGCAGGAATCAATCACAAAGGAGGCTGGGCGGCAACAGCCAATGCTTCTGTTCAGCTATCTGATGTAGTTAGCTTGGGTGCTGGTTTCTCAAAAACAACCGTAGGTTTCGGAGCTATCGACGGGGCAGTTAATTCTCGTTCGTTAGACGATACTGAAAATTTTGATTTCTCGATACGTACAGATATCGGACAGTTTTTACCTAAAGCCAGTCGATTAAAACTACCATTGAATTATTCGATGGCTTCTACTCGAATTACCCCTGAGTATGATCCGGTTTATGAAGATATTCGTCTTGAGGATCGCCTCAATGCCGCGTCTAATAACGAGGATAAACAAGCAATTAGAGAACAGGCCGAGTCGTACACAGAAGTTTCTAGCCTCGCACTTAATGGCGTTCAAATAGAACGCAAAGAGGGTAGTAAGATCGATTTCTTTGATCCTGAGAATGTGACCGTTAATTATAGCCATTCAACCAAGTCGCATCGCGATTTTGAAATCTCCGAGTCGCTTCAGTCGCAAGCGAGGGCTTCACTCGATTATACGTATACGCCTTCTATTTTCTCATTAACTATGGGGGCTTCTATTGACCGATCCCTTAGTGAACAGCGGTTCAGACAAATCTTTATACCCGGTATAACCCTACTTGATTTACCCCTTTTAAGTCAACAAAATTTTAGATCGGGATGGAACGGCTCGATTAAAGCAAATCCCTTAAAATTCTTTAGCACCTCATTTACTGCTACCCAGAATAATATTGTTAATCTAGATCTTAATCAAAACCTAGGTTTCAACTCTGTTTGGGAATCTTTCTTCTCTTGGGGTAAGCCAAATACCTATGCACAACAACTGCAGCTTGGACTAGAAATTCCATTCAGTGCCTTCAAACCTCTCGATTTTTTAACTACCCGCTTAGATTATGGAGGTACGCTTAATTGGCAACGCGGTTCTGATGCGCTTGCTGAGGTTGCAGGTCGATCTTTACATACCGTTCAAACGGCAAGTACTTTTTCACTAAGTAGCGGTCTTGATTTAAAGTCGGGACTGAAGAAGCTGATAAAAATCCCCGATGCGATTGGTGCTCAAGTGGCTTTGAATTATTCTGAAACCTCCGGAGTAGTGTTACCAGGTTATTTACCCACGATCAATGATCGAAGTCTACTTCAGCTAGATCCGAAATTACTGCTGGGTGTGGCCTCTTCTGATTTTAGGTTTGAAGCTACACGACAAGGATATTTGACCGATTTTGACGGATTCAACACTCCCTTTGTAATTGACGAAAACAAGAACCTTTCGGCAACCGCTAATCTAAGCATCGGTAGTGCTGTTTCTATTGGCCTTAGTTATGATCGAAGAAAGAGCGATCGTTTTCAAGAGCAGTTCAGAGTGAGCCCCTCTGACTTTGGTCCAACTTTTCAGTCTTTACTGGCGAACCAGACAGGTAGTTACAGTACTACAGCCTTTTTACTTTCAACAGCCTTCGATGGTTCGATGGGAGATACGGGGTCAGAGGCTTTTGAACGATTCAAAACGTCTAGAATTGAAATGGCTCAGCGATTAGCCAATACATCGGGTATGGATTTATCGGCCGTTGACTCTGAGGGTTATCCTACGGCCTATGGAGCTTATCATCCCGAGGTGTTGTTGGGCTCTTTTATTGCAGCCTATTCAGGCAAACCGATTAGCGAAGTAAGTTTAGGACCTTTTGAATCTTTCGGTATTCCCAATTGGGA
>JAYPSS010000024.1:0-4804 GCA_038133115.1 Flavobacteriaceae bacterium
TATCAGGTATGATTCTAACTACAGAATGCGCACTTATTGATATCAAAGAAGATGCGCCAGCAGGACCACCAATGGGTGGCGGAATGCCAGGCATGATGTAATTCTTTACATCTTACTTATAAAAAAAGCCCCCAAATTTGGGGGCTTTTCTTTTATAGCTTTCTGCTCCTTTTAGAATAACATGTAGAAGGTCATAGCCAGCATAACTGCATTTTCAATGAACGTTGCTTCAGTCATTGGAAGCTTTAGTGCCGTACCCAAACAGGCACACTGAATTTGCCTCTTGTCGAGTAACGAACGAATAACACCGAGAGTAGTTGAACCCAAGATCACTAAGGTGATATATTGCAGGATCTGAACCTCAAATCGAGCGATGAAAAGTGCTCCTAGGATGACTTCTAAAAATGGGTAAACTTTTCCATAAAACGGTAGCTTTTTAGCGATGGGATCATACATAGCGAACGAAGGCGCAAAACCTTTCAAGTCAAGAAATTTGAAAAAACTAAACACCAAGAAGAAGCCTCCCATAAAATCGAGCATAGCATCTTCAAGACTTGAGGTTGCCCAGCGATATCCGCTAAATGCAAATAAATAGGCACCGATCAGATAAAGCGGATATAATTGCTTCCATTTTGACACCTCCACATTTTCTGAAAAGACCCGCGATGCCCTTAAAGTGTATTTTTCTGCTAAACCTTCTGAAAGTATAGCTTCAGGGAGCCTTTGGTTAGTGGACAGAGTAATCTTGCCGCTTTCTTTTTCAATTTCGACTTCGCTTACTCCTTGCTTTTCGATATAAAACTCTTTGAGCTTAGCTACGCAAGACATGCAAGTAATTCCGTCGATATAAAAGGTCTGTTTCATTGGTAAAAATAAGAGGTTATTCTACTTTTGTAGTTTAATACAAAGGTAATGCAAGCACTCCAAAACGCCGTTTCTCAATTGGTTGATAATGAAGCCTTATCGGTAGGAGAACGTCTCGAGCAAATTTGCGAACTGTTGCGATCAAGTATCACTCACTACGACTGGGTAGGTTTCTACTTTCACGAAGACGCAACGCAAACTTTGAAGCTCCGAGCATTTGCAGGAGAACCTACTGATCATACCACAATCCCATTCGGAAAAGGAATCTGTGGACAAGTCGCCCTATCGAATCAAAACTTTATCGTGCCCGATGTTAGTGCGCAAGACAATTACATCGCTTGCAGCCTAACGGTTAAGTCAGAGATCGTTATTCCACTTTTTAAAAATGGTAAAAACATCGGTCAAATAGATATCGACTCGCATACTCCAGATCCTTTCACAGAAGAGGATGTGAAACTTCTAGAATTCGTCAATCAAAAAGTAGCAGAAATAGTATAATTATGAACTCAACGAAAACCATCCAATCCGCCTTAATATCTGTCTTTCATAAAGATGGTCTTGAACCCATCGTAAAGAAATTAAATGACCTTGGGGTTGTCCTCTATTCAACCGGGGGCACCGAAAAATTCATTAAAGATTTGGGGATTGACGTGATTGCCGTTGAGACCATCACGGACTATCCTTCGATTTTAGGAGGACGAGTGAAGACTCTTCACCCGAAGATTTTCGGAGGAATTCTTAACCGAAGTGAGGAGATAGAAGATCAGAAAACGCTTCAAGAATTTAAAATCCCTCAAATCGACCTAGTAATTGTTGACTTGTATCCGTTTGAGAAAACCGTAGCCGATAGCGGAAGTCACCAGGCGATTATTGAAAAAATTGATATCGGGGGTATTTCATTAATACGTGCAGCAGCAAAGAATTTTAAGGATGTAGTATGTATCTCATCTGTGAGCCAGTATGCCTCACTTCTTAATCTTCTTGAAGAGAAACAGGGAGCGACTGACATTGCCGACCGTCAAAAATTTGCAGCGGAGTCTTTCGCAACTTCGTCCCACTACGACACTGCAATTTTTAATTATTTCAATAGTAAAGAAGAACTGCCTGCGTTGCGTTTGAGCTCAAATGAGGCTAAGGTGCTTCGATACGGAGAAAATCCCCACCAAAAAGGCTACTTCTTTGGCGATTTTGGTGACTTATTTGACCAATTACACGGAAAAGAACTGTCGTATAATAATTTGCTAGACGTTGATGCTGCGCTTACACTGATGAGCGAGTTTAAAGATAACGAGCCGACGTTTGCGATCCTTAAACACAACAACGCTTGCGGATTGGCCTCTAGAGCATCTCTAGTCAAAGCTTATCGCGATGCACTAGCTGCAGACCCTGTTTCTGCATTTGGTGGTATTCTTATCGCCAACCAAACTATTGATGTAGCCACTGCGAAAGAAATTCAATCTCTTTTCTGCGAAGTAGTTATCGCTCCTTCATTCGAAGAAGAAGCCCAGGCGATACTCAGCGAAAAGAAGAATCGAATCTTACTTCGTCAAAAACACTGGAATCTACCTGAGAGCCAGGTAAGAACTGCTCTAAACGGATATTTAGTGCAAGACCGCGATTCAAAAACAGATCTTGCAGAAGATTTGAAAGTAGTTACTAAAAAAGCTCCAACAGCTGCCGAAATTGAAGACCTTCTGTTTGCATCGAAAATTTGTAAACACACCAAATCGAATACCATTGTCATCGCGAAGAATAAACAGCTTATCGCTAGCGGGACCGGACAAACCTCAAGAGTTGAGGCTCTTAATCAGGCCATCCACAAAGCAAAGAGTTTCGATTTTGATTTAAAAGGTTCGGTAATGGCCTCAGATGCATTCTTCCCGTTCCCCGATTGTGTTGAGATTGGAGATCAGGCAGGCATTGTTTCAGTGATTCAGCCTGGAGGTTCGATTAAAGATGAACTAAGTATTGAATACTGTGACGAAGCAGGAATGTCAATGGTAATGACAGGTACTCGTCATTTCAAACATTAATTTTCGTACATTCGAAAACATCTACAGCAAGCGTAAACTATGGCCTTTTTTGATTTTTTAACCGAAGAGATAGCAATTGACCTTGGAACAGCGAACACACTGATCATTCACAATGGTAAGGTGGTCGTTGATAGTCCTTCAATTGTAGCCCGCGATAGAATGTCAGGTAAAATCGTTGCCGTTGGTCAAGAGGCCAACCTCATGCAGGGTAAAACCCATGAGAATATCAAAACGATTCGACCCCTTAAAGACGGTGTTATCGCAGACTTTGATGCTTCTGAAAAAATGGTAGGAATGCTGATTAAAAGTGTACCTGCACTAAAGAAAAGACTATTTCCACCTTCGCTTCGTATGGTCATTTGTATCCCGTCAGGAATTACAGAGGTAGAGATGCGAGCGGTTAAGGAGTCTGCAGAACGCGTAAATGGTAAAGAGGTTTATCTGATCCATGAACCGATGGCTGCCGCTATTGGTATTGGTCTAGATATCATGAAACCTAAAGGTAATATGATCGTTGATATCGGTGGAGGTACTACCGAAATTGCGGTAATTGCTCTTGGTGGTATCGTAGTAGATCGCTCGGTTAAAATTGCTGGTGATGTGTTTACCAACGACATTATTAACTACATGCGTACCCAACACAACTTGTTCATTGGTGAGCGAACGGCTGAAAAGATTAAAATCGAATGTGGTTCAGCGACTGACGAGTTAGATAATCCACCAGAAAACCTAGAGATTCAAGGTCGTGACTTATTATCTGGAAAACCGAAACAGATCGTGATCGGATATCGAGAAGTAGCCAAGGCGTTAGATAAATCGATTGTTCGTATCGAGGAAGCTGTTATGGAAACCCTATCTCAAACCCCTCCAGAACTAGCTTCAGATATTTATAATTCAGGAATTTATCTTGCCGGTGGTGGTGCACTTCTTAGAGGACTAGATCAACGTCTCTCTGCCAAAACCGATTTGCCAGTTTACATCTCAGAAGACCCTCTAAGAGCGGTTGTACGTGGCACGGGAACTGCGCTTAAACACATAGAGGTTTATAAAACAGTACTGATCCAATAATGGAGAAACTGCTAGCCTTATTGATCAATAGGCGTGCAGAGGTACTCACCCTTTTATTACTTGCTATAGGGCTTGGACTCACCGTTACCGCCGAGACGCCACAGCGCGCCAAATGGCTAAGCTCTTCGAGTAAAGTTTCTGGGAGTATCTATCAACTGAAAGAGAATCTAGGAGACTACTTCAATCTAAAAAAGATAAACCGACGATTATCTGAAGAAAATGCGCAATTACGTGAAGCCCTTTATCAGTCACAATTTGAAAAGGCGCTCATCGAAGGAAAATTTGGAAATACAGACACCTTGCAGCAGTATGTAGTGAGCCCTGCAAAAGTGATTAAAAACAGTGTCATTCGCGAAAAAAACCTAATCACACTGAATAAAGGAGCTTACGAGGGAATTATTCAAGATTTGGGAGTGATTTCAGATAAAGGGGTAGTGGGGGTCGTTGAACGAACCAGCGATCATTTTTCCACTGTGATATCACTACTTCACAAAGATCTTAGCATCAATGCTGCATTAAAGAACACGAAACATTTTGGTTCGCTCATTTGGGATGCAAAAAGTATTGATCGTTGCACTCTAGTTGATCTTCCGAAAATTTCCAATATTCAAATTGGAGACACCATTGTAACCGGAGGCATGTCTAGTGTGTTCCCTGCAGGGATACCGATAGGACAAGTAAGCGCCTACAGTATTCCAAACAATAGTAGTTTTTATAAGGCTGAAGTACGACTTTTCAATGATATGTCTAATCTAGATCAGGTCTATGTCATCAAAAATACCTTGAAAGAGGAACAGGTTTCACTTGAAAATCAAACCAATGGATTCTAGTGGTCTAAT
>JAYPSS010000024.1:4904-12555 GCA_038133115.1 Flavobacteriaceae bacterium
CTTCAAGGCAATCTAGGGCAACACAGTTATTTTCTTTTTTTACTGCTGTTAACACATCATTTTATTTTCTTCTCCGCTGAAGTCTTCGATCTAAGCCGTGCTTTTGTAATTTTGAAACAATTGATTATTCATCTGCCACTTAGTTTTTTGGTCGGATGGCTACTCATACAATTGTTTTCATTGCAAAAGCGCTAACCCTCTATGTCGCGATTTTTTTATTCGCTAGTTATCATCATTATCGGCTTACTCTTCATTGGCAAGCTCGTCAGTTTGCAGCTATTTTATGAGGAATCTAACAATGTAGAGTCAGACCCAGCCATCACCAAGAATTACCTCTACCCTGAACGAGGATTTATTTACGACAGAAGTGGAAATCTACTGGTTGGTAATCAGCCCGCCTATGATGTTATGGTCACGCCTCGAGAAGTAGCATCGTTAGACACCTTAGAATTTCTAAAACTCCTCGATTTAGAGAAAGAAGAATTCATCGATAAAATGGCAAGGGCAAACAGGTATTCGACCCGACTACCCTCTGTGCTTGTAGCCAACCTCTCTAAAGAAAGTTATGCAGCTCTTCAAGAAAAACTTCGTCGCTTTCAGGGGTTCTTTATCCGCAAGAAATCACTAAGGGATTATTACACCACTAGCGCAGCCCACGTGCTCGGTTATATCAGTGAAGTGAATACCGACGATATACGAAGAAACGATTACTACATCCCAGGAGAAAACATCGGGAGAACAGGTTTAGAACGACAGTACGAAGAGTTATTACGCGGGAGAAAAGGGGTCAGTTATGTGCAAAAAGATCGATTTAATCGAGTTATCGGCCCCTACAAAGAAGGAAGCCTAGACAGTCTTCCAGAAATGGGTAAGAATATCCATATTACGATCGACAAGACGCTTCAAGAATATGGTGAGCGTTTAATGAACGGTAAACGCGGAGGTATCGTTGCCATCGAACCCAAGACGGGTGAAATCTTAAGTATGATCAGCGGCCCTACCTATGATCCTTCTATGCTTGTAGGTCGACAGCGCTCAGCCAACTATACCGCAATGTATTACGACAGTCTCTCAAGACCTACGTGGGATCGGTCAATCCTAGCCCAACCCTCTCCTGGATCTCCATTTAAGGCACTGAATGCCCTTGTGGCCTTGCAAGAAGGTGCTATAAATCCCAGAACAACCTATAGCTGCGATGAGGGCTTTTACGTAGCTGGTGTAAAGAGAGGCTGCCACTGTGGTGGTGGAGTAAGAGATCTAAATTCAGGATTGCTTCACTCTTGCAATGCTTATTTTGCTGAAAGCTTCAGATCTTTTTACCGAAAGTTTGAAACCACTACCGAGGCCCATGACACCTGGGAAGCCCATATGAAAAGTTTCGGATTAGGCGACTTCTTGGGTACAGACCTCCCTACTGGGGCACCGGGTAGAATTCCGTCCACTGAATTTTATGATCGTGCCTATGGAAGAAATCGATGGGTTTCAACGTTTGTAATTTCAAATGCTATTGGGCAGGGAGAAGTTGCAGCAACTCCCCTTCAGCTAGCCAATATGACCGCGGCTATTGCCAATCGTGGATACTTTATCACCCCTCATCTTATAAAAGAGGTAGAAGGAGAAAACACTATAGATTATAAATTCAGAGGAAAGCGTTATACCACGATTGACGAAAAGCATTTCGAGCCCGTAATTAAAGGGATGGAAGCGGTATATACCTCTGGGACTGCCCGGTTCTTACAAGTACCGGGAATACGAATAGCTGGTAAAACGGGCACCGTAGAGAACTATACTCGTATCGATGGAGAGAAGGTTCAACTCACCGACCACTCGGTTTTTGTCGCTTTTGCTCCTGTTGAAGACCCTAAAATTGCCATCGCAGTATACATTGAGCACGGCTATTACGGGAATAGGTACGCCGGGCATATTGCTTCTCTCATGATCGAAAAATATCTCAAGGGCGAAATCAGTCGAGTGGATTTAGAAAAGCGAATGCTCGAGAAAACTTTAGCCAAAGAATACGCCAAGCCAATGAGCGGAAAACCATTTGAAATCAACGAATATGCGTGGTAATCTACTCATTTTCAGACTCGACTGGATCAGTATATTCCTGCTTCTTTTTTTAATCGGTTTCGGCTGGATAAATATCTACAGTACCACGGTGGGCAATGATCTTTCTGGTCCCTTACTCGACTTAGGTACTTTTTATGGAAAGCAATTATTTTTTGCCATCCTCAGTCTAATTGCAGTCATTCTATACAGCTTCATTCCCGACCAATTCATAGAGCGATTCTCGAGCGTATTTTATATCATCGGAATTGCCTTATTATTGGGTCTTTTTGTGTTTGGAAAAACCATCGCAGGAGCAACCTCTTGGTACGACTTAGGGCCTTTTAACTTTCAGCCTTCAGAATTAATGAAAATGATCGTCGCCTTGGCCCTTGCTAAGTATCTAAGCGATACTGGGGTAAATCTAAGATATAGGGTGCACCAGGGATATGCGGTATTACTTCTTGTTTTGCCCTCAATACTCGTCATCGCTCAACCTGATCCTGGGAGTGCGCTCGTATTCTTTTCTCTATTTCTTGTCTTATTTAGAGAAGGCCTACCCCTTTATTATTTAACCTTCGTCCTTTCATTTATCCTTGCTTTTGCGGCCACTTTAAAGTTTGGGATGACTTATACCTTCATTGGCACGCTCGCTCTTTATTTAAGCTATTTATGGTTAAAACCTAAGCGTTTAAAAACCCCTTTGTGGTTTAACCTTTCTTATCCGTCCATATTATTCGTCATTATAGCCTCAACTACTTGGGTATATAACTCGGTATTTAAACAGCACCACAGAGATCGATTCTCACTTTGGCTGAACCTTGAAACCAACCAGGACCGATTATTAGATATCAAACAAAGTATCGGATACAACACCTACCAAGCCAAACAAGCCATCGCGTCAGGAAGATGGTCAGGTAAGGGCTTTCTCGAAGGAACCAGAACTAAAGGAGATTTCGTGCCAGCACAACACTCTGATTATATCTTTAGCTCGGTGGGAGAAGAGTGGGGATTTATTACTAGCGCACTCGTTATTTTGTCTTTTGTAGCGCTTTTACTTCGATTTATTTATTTGGCGGATCGCCAAAAAAAGGCCTTTCACAGGATATACGGTTACGGAATCACGTCAATACTTTTCATCCACTTTAGCATAAACATCGGAATGGTATTAGGCATGTTACCTACTATCGGTATACCCCTTCCCTTTTTTAGTTATGGAGGGTCAAGTCTCTTATTTTTCTGCCTGATGTGCTACATCTTCTTAAAGATGGATGCGAATCGACTGAAAACGCATTTTGACTAACTCCCTATCCCTTTATTGGGTTCGGACGGTTATACGTATAACGCTTTAAATCTTTAAGCACCGCTATGGCTTCTTCTAAGTAAACATCCCGGGCGAGTTCCTTATGCCAGCGATCGCGTTTCTCTCGGAGTATAGAATCCTTCGTGAATAGACTTTGTTCATAAGGCAGGGAACTAAATTTCAGTCTAGTGTCGTATTTGTCCAACGCTTCAAATTCTTTAGATCTCTTTTTTAAATCTTCCTTGTTCTTACGATACGATTTAAGATCCAAATAAGCCGTGTCATCGGCTCTTTGTTCACTGATCCATCGCGCCTCTTCATCAAGTAGTTTGACATATTGATTCGCTTCTAATCGCTCTTGGCTATTTTTCAAAACACGCTCGAAATCGATTTGTTTATGCCATGGAGTATAATTAGCCGACGCTATTCGATCCCAAGAGAGTGGATTGTCTTGATCACGCTCACCCACATCAATGTAGCTGTAGCGATCAGGTATCACTATGTCTGAAGCTACCCCATCTAATTGGGTTGAGCCTCCACTGACTCGATAAAACTTTTGAGTAGTAATTTTTAATGCACCTAAATCACCCAATTCGTTTGAACGGATAATATTTGAAAGGGGTATCACGTTCTGTACGGTTCCTTTACCATAAGTTCTTTCACTACCAATGATCACAGCACGACCATAATCCTGTAAAGCGGCAGCTAAAATTTCTGAAGCAGAAGCTGAAAGCTCGTTGACTAAAACCACGAGTGGTCCGTCGTATAAAATCCCCTTCTCAGGATCTTCTTGAACCTCTCTACGATCTCCGGCCGTTCGAACCTGAACTACTGGCCCCTGGTCAATAAAGTAACCAGCCATATCAACGACCGTTTGCAAAGACCCTCCTCCATTATCTCTTAAATCTAAAACAACCCCTTCAACGCCCTCTTCTTGCAGTCGCTCAAGCTCCGCTTTGACATCGATAGCCGCATTACGCTCGTTGTAATCATCGAAATCCACATAGAATTTCGGAAGATGAATGAGTCCGAATTCAGATTCCTCATCCGAAATTTTTACTGATTTTGCGTAGCTCTCTTCAAGTTCTACCACATCGCGAATCACTGAAATTTCTTCAACCACACCGGTAGTGCGCTTCACGGTCAAATATACCGTCGTTCCTTTCGGCCCTTTAATGAGCTCAATAGCGTCATCGAGGCGCATCCCTGAAATGTCTACTGCTTCGCCTTCTTCTTGCCGAACTTTAAGCAATTCATCACCTACTTCAAGAGCCTTTGCTCTCCATACAGGGCCTCCCGAGATAATCTCCACCACTGTGGTTCCTTCAGGCTTTTTCTGCAAACGAGCACCGATACCTTCGAACTTACCTGACATGGCAATATCAAATCGATCTTTATCTGTTGGCGCAAAATAATAGGTGTGCGGATCGAAAGTTTCAACCACCGCATTGATGTAGGTTGAAAAATAATCTTCACGATCTAACTCCCCGATAAAATGAAAGTACTCGTAGAACGTTCGCTTCAGTTCTTCTCTAGCCTTTTCTTGTAGCCCATTAAGCACTGATTCCCCAATGGCAGTGACCTCAATCTCATTTTCACGAGCATATTTCTCTAATTGAGCATCCATCACTGGTAAAAGGCTTATAGTGAGTTGCTGTACCCAACGATCTTCAAGCTCTGCCCGAGTAGTCACAAAAGGCATTTCATCATAGTCGATTTCAACTACCGAAGGAGAAGAAAGATCAAAAGAGTCAGAAAGTAATCGCTCGTATCTGGCCTCAGCTTCTTCAATACGCTTAACAAGTAAGGTGTAGGCTTCATCAAAAAAGACCAATTCCTTGCTAATCAACTGATCATCGATACTCAGACGGTACTTTTCAAACGACTCAATATCTGACGCTAAAAAATAGCGCTTGAGCGGATCCATTCCCTCAATGAAACGATCAAAGGCCTCTGCCGAAAATTGATCATCTAAATCTTTAGGATTATAATGTCCCTTCTCTAACACATAAGTAATTAAATCAATCAGGAGCTTGTCCTTATTGTCTGTTTCAAAACTGTGATTTTCAGTAAAACTGCAAGAGGCAAAACCAAGGAGTAGGACGAGTAAGCCCAAACCAAATTTCTTCTTCATTGTCGCTATTTTGGTCGTAATTCATCTCTAATTTACGCAAATTGGCCCTGTTCGGCCTTACGATTCTTGTTACATTTGGCTAAAAATTAACGCATTGTGAAGCGACCACTCATTTTAGTTACTAATGATGATGGATATAACGCACCCGGCATCAATCATCTCATCGAATTTGTAAAAGAGATTGCAGAAGTGGTAGTAGTTGCCCCCGACAGTCCACAATCAGGCATGGGGCATGCTATAACTATCGACAGTACACTAGAGGTACACCGACTCAATCTAGATGGTGCATACAAAGGATTACAGGCTTACACTACCAGCGGAACTCCTGCTGACTGCGTTAAGCTTGCGCTACATGAAATTCTCGATCGTAAACCTGACCTAGTAGTTTCTGGAATCAATCACGGAGCAAACTCTTCTATCAATGTCATTTATTCTGGAACGATGAGTGCGGCGATTGAAGCAGGCGTAGAAGGAATACCAGCCATAGGATTTTCACTTTTAGACTACTCTTGGGGCGCTAATTTCGAGGCTTGCAAAAGCGTGGTTCAAACCCTTGTGGAAGAGGCTTTAGATAAAGGTATTCCAAGCGGAACCGTTCTCAATGTGAATATTCCTAAAACAGATGGCGCAGCCGTGAAAGGAATGAGGGTATGTCGACAAGCCAAAGCGAATTGGAAAGAGCGCTTTGACAAAAGAGTAAGCCCTTCTGGGAAAGAATACTATTGGCTAACCGGAGATTTCATCCTTTTAGATGAAGGGGAGGATACCGACATCGCAGCGCTTGAAGCCGGCTATGTTTCTATTGTACCTACTCAATTCGATCTTACGGCGCATCACAGTATGGCACATATCAATTCTTGGAAAATCCATTAGACTGAAATTAGATTGCAGAAGCTTATCGTATCTTGTGATCAAACCGCCCAATGAAGTACTACCTCATCGCAGGAGAAGCCTCCGGAGATTTACATGCATCTAACCTAATTCAGGAGCTAAAGCTTATCGATGCCGATGCCGACTTTAGGGCTATGGGAGGTAACGCCATGAAAGAAGCCGGCGCCAAACTTTCAAAGCATTATTCAGAGATGAGTTTTATGGGGTTTATCGAGGTCCTTCAAAATTTGAGTACCATTCGAAAAACCTTCAACTTCATCAAAAAAGACATTCAAACTTTTAACCCTACTGCACTTATTCTTATTGATTTTTCAGGGTTTAACCTGAGAATCGCAAAATGGGCGCATGAGCAAGGCATCCTGGTTCATTATTACATTGCACCACAGGTGTGGGCATCAAGATCGGGTAGAATTGAAAAAATTAGAGCCTACGTTGATCACCTCTATGTGACCCTGCCATTTGAACCCGATTTCTATCATAAACACAATCATGAGGCGACCTTCGTTGGTCATCCGCTCATCGATGCCATGGATAGCAGCAATGAAGCTCATACCGATCAATTTCTAAGGGATCAAGGCCTCGGTGAACGACCGATTATCGCATTACTACCTGGTAGCCGAAAGCAAGAAATCAGTAGAATTTTACCAGAACTCATTAAAGCAGCAAAAGATTTTAAATCCTTTGATATTGTCGTTGCCGGTGCACCCTCACAAACTCCTTCCTTTTACGAACCCTATTTGAAGGGGGCGAAAATCATTTTCGGAAAGACCCAACAACTTCTTCAAGCAGCCCATTTAGCGGTTGTGACTAGCGGTACGGCAACTTTAGAAACTGCACTAATAGGCACTCCACAAGTGGTGGTTTATAAAACCAGTCCTGTCTCATACGCTATTGGAAAGCTCATCGTCACCTTGAAATATATCTCTCTAGTGAATCTCATTCTTGATCGAATAGCCGTTAAAGAACTCATACAAAAGGAGTGTAACCCAAAGAAGATAAAGGCTGCGATCCATGAGCTCCTTAATAGCGCCGTACGAGAACGTATGACCCGAGATTACCAAGAACTAGTGAAAGCCCTCGGAGATTCAGGAGCTAGTGAAAGAACCGCAAAAGCGATTTATGCCAACACCCGCACACTTCTTGGTCAGGCTTCTGATCTATTGGATTAGCGGGATTTTACTCAGCAATTACTACGCACCATCTATTTCAATTTTACTGATTGCATTCTGGGCTCAATTAGCGGTTAGTCCGATAATCGCCTTTTACTTCGAAGAATT
>JAYPSS010000025.1:0-4545 GCA_038133115.1 Flavobacteriaceae bacterium
GGGGGTTAAATTTGGAGATCAAAAACTCATTGACGGCCTTGCCTATGATGGGCTTTCCGATGCTACCGAAGGGGTTGCCATGGGAGTTTTAGCAGAGAGCGTTTGCAAAGAAAAAGGGATCAGCCGGGAAGCTCAAGACCAGTACAGTATAGACTCGTATAAGCGCGCTCAAAGGGCCTGGGAAGAGAAGTTCTTTAGCAATGAAGTTTGCCCCATAT
Source organism: Flavobacteriaceae bacterium (assembly GCA_038133115.1). Classification (GTDB taxonomy): domain Bacteria; phylum Bacteroidota; class Bacteroidia; order Flavobacteriales; family Flavobacteriaceae; genus UBA3478. The sequence goes on from JAYPSS010000025.1 coordinate 219, forward strand.
CGATTAGCAGCAAAAAAGGAGTGGTTCTCATCGATAAAGACGAGGAGTGCTTCAGAGTAAATTTTGAAAAAATATCACAACTAAAACCAGCTTTTGACCCTAACGGAACGATTACCGCAGCGAATGCTTCAACGATTAATGATGGTGCAGCAGCGATTCTACTGGCAAATAGTGAAGGGCTTAAAACAATTTCATCTAAGCCTATTGCTAAGATTATTGGCTACAGCGAAACCGCCCTTACCCCTGCCGAGTTTACGCTTGCACCTATTGAGGCCACTAAAGCTTTGTTGGAGACTACAGGTATTCCTTTAGAGGAGGTTGATCTTTTTGAGATTAACGAGGCATTTGCAATGGTTCCTCTCGCATTCGCTAAGGCATTAAACGTTGGGTTAGATAAAATTAACGTCAATGGTGGGGCAGTATCACTAGGACATCCGATCGGTTGCTCAGGGACTCGCATCGTTGTAACGCTTGTGCATGCCTTAAGGGCTCGCAATATGCGATACGGTATCGCGGCGATTTGCAACGGAGGTGGAGGTGCGTCGGCTATGTTTGTCGAAGCACTCTAGCACCTATCTTTGCGCACATGAAATTAGTTTCAATAGAGGAAGCGGTAGATTTTCTAAAGCGAGAGAAGGTAGTTGCTATACCTACCGAAACGGTATACGGATTGGCGGCTAATGCTTTTTCTGAAACAGCAGTTTCACGTGTTTTTGAGACCAAAGGTAGACCGAGCTACAACCCTTTAATTGTGCATATTGCCAACTATGAGAGATTGGTAGATCTGGTTTCAACTTTTCCTGAAAACGCAAAAATATTGGCCGACAAATTTTGGCCTGGTCCGTTGACCCTATTACTACCCAAGAAAAATAGCATCTCAGATCGAATTACGGCGGGTAAATCAACTGTAGCGATTCGAATGCCTAGTCATCCGATTGCTCAAGATTTATTGAAGAAACTAGACTTTCCTCTGGTTGCGCCAAGTGCGAATCGATTCAAACACATCAGTCCAACAACGCCTTCTCATGTTTTTGACAGTTTGGGAGCTGATTTACCCATCATTGATGGAGGAGAATGTAAACTAGGCTTAGAATCTACCATCGTTGGATTCGATGATCATGGCAGACCAATGATTTATAGACAAGGAACCATTTCACTAGAGTCTTTACAAGAAGTCTTACCCGAAACTTATCTATTGCGCCAATCATCAAGTATTGAGGAATCGATTGTCGCTCCGGGGATGATCAAAAGGCATTATGCGCCGAATACCCCATTGAGAATTGTTGATTCAATTGAGAAGCACCTAGAAGAATTTGGAAACGTGAAAAAAATTGGTGTCATCTATCCAGCCCAGACAAAACCACATCAACTTGCTGCACAGACCATAGCGCTTTCAAGTGAAGGAGACCTCAATGAAATGGCCGAAAAACTCTATGCCGCATTTCATCACTTAGATAAACAGAACCTAGACTATTTGATCATTGAGCGTTTCGAGAATATCGGATTGGGTAGAACCTTAAACGATAAAATCACCAGGGCCTCAAGCGAAGACTAAGATTTCTTAACTTCATTTTGAAATGAGCCACAATCACAACCACCATACCTCCTCAAAAAAGCTAGGATTAACCATTTTATTAAACCTAGGTATTACTGCATCTCAGGTCATCGGTGGTATTCTGTCTGGAAGTATTGCGTTACTTACCGATGCCGCCCATAATTTCAGTGACGTGATTTCATTGGTGGTGAGCTACACCGCCAACCGATTAGCGAAGAAACGAGCAACTTCTGATAAAACATTTGGCTACAAGCGAGCCGAAATTATTGCTGCATTCATCAATTCAATTTCTCTAGTACTACTCTCGCTTTGGCTCATTATCGAATCGATTCACCGGTTATTAGATCCTCAACCCATTGAAGAAAAAACCGTTATTCTACTCTCACTAATTGCCATAGCAGGAAATGGTCTTAGTGTGTTTTTATTGCACAAGCAAACTGAAAACAACATTAATCTGAAATCTGCATACATTCATCTATTGTCAGATCTAATGGCCAGTGTGATTGTTTTAATTGGTGGTATTGCTATTTACTACTTTGATGTGTACTGGGTTGATCCTTTACTAGGGATTTTAATTTCTATCTATCTCATTTATATCGGATATGATTTATTGAAAGAATCGATCCAAATTTTAATGCTGTACACTCCTGTTGAAATTAGTCTTGATGAGGTTGTTTCTGCTGTCGAGAAATTACACCCCAATACACGTCTGCATCATATCCATATTTGGAAGCTAAATGATACCGAAATTCACCTTGAGGCGCATCTTGACCTCAAAGAAAATTTAAGTCTACTAGAATTTCAAGAACTACAAATACAGATCGAACAACTTCTTTGGCAGCAGTTCAAGATCAACCACGTTACCATTCAACCCGAATATAATCGAAGCGACGAGAAGGATCTGATTGTTCAAGACTAGGTTTATCTAGTGCGCTGGTCTAAAGAATATCTCCCTGCTCCCATTAAGGCAACACATAGAAATCCGACTAAATAAAGTAGTGCCGTTTCTTTCTTTGCTAACGGATCGGCACCATGCGCGATAAATGCAGCAACGGCCATAGCAAAAGAGGTGATCAGAGCCATGATGCGGGTTTTAAAGCCAATAATGATAAAAATCGGAGCTACTAGTTCTGCAAAAGTTACAAGGTAAAGAGATAGCGTACTACCTAATCCTAAAGGATCACCAAAATTCAAATTCCCTTCGAGAATACGTTCCAGCTTTGACCACCCGTGAGTCATCATAAGTAAAGAAAATACAATGCGTAAAAGAGTTAAAGCGCTGTCGTGAAATCGAGCCATCTATTTGAAAAATTCATTGTTAGTGCTTAAATTTATAGAAAAAGGGAAAATGAGAAGATCTATCGCTGTTTTATTTGTCAGTCTGTTTATGGGTAGCCTACTACTTTCATGTAAAGCAATGAATACATCAAAGAATGGTGAAGATGCAGAAATCACGACCCCTCCAAATGTAGGGTCAAACAAACTCTCTAAAAAACGTCAATAAACTGACGTTGAAACACTACAAGAATCTTAACAAATTCATTATCTTTTCATAGCTAAAATCACATTTAGTTATGAAAAAACCTGAGTCGTTAATGATGTCTCTGGGCTATGTTCCTGAATGGAGCGAAGGCTCAGTTAAACCCCCAATATTTCAAACCTCAACCTTCGGATTTAAAACCGCCGAAGAAGGTAAACGATTTTTCGAAATAGCCTACGGTAAATCATCTCTAGAGCCAGGAGAACAAATGGGGCTTATCTATTCTCGACTGAATAACCCAAACATGCAGATTCTCGAGGAGCGCCTAGCTGCCCTTGAGCAAAGTGAAGAAGCAGCAGCATTTGTAAGCGGCATGAGTGCAATCTCTACGGTTATGCTTGCTTATCTTAAACCAGGGGATACACTCATTTTTAGCAATGAGGTCTATGGAGGAACACACCACTTCGTTCATCATTATCTCAAATCTATAGGCGTCAACGTTCTCTCTATTCTAGATTGGAGCGACGCCAAGCAAATCGAACAAACGCTTGAATCTAAAGGACTCATTGACAAGGTTGCCATGATTTATTGCGAAACACCTGCCAACCCTACCAACACCCTTGTTGATTTAGAAGCTGTGGTTCGATTAAAGAAACAACTCGAGTCACGACTGGAGAAAACGGTGATTATGGCGGTAGACAATACATATCTCGGGCCCATATGGCAAAAACCTTTGGAGTTTGGTGCCGATCTAGTCTGTTATTCTGCCACTAAATTCTTGAACGGGCACAGCGATGTGATTGCAGGAGCGGTAATGGGAAGTAGAGAAGCTATTGGGCCGGTTAAAGGGCTAAGAACCTTTCTAGGCGGGATGATTGCGCCTTACACCGCATGGTTATTAACCAGAAGTCTAGAAACCCTTCATGTGCGAATGAACTACCAAACTGAGAATGCACAAAAGCTCGCCCAGTTTTTAGAAGGCCATTCTAAGATCAAGAAAGTTTTATTTCCCGGCTTAGAAAGCATGTCTTCTAGTCAAAAAGAAATTTATCATAAGCAATGCAAATCGCCCGGTGCAATGATTAGTATTGTGCTACATGGGGGTGAGGTCGAAGCTTTTCGCTTTCTAAATGCGCTTAAACTAATCAAACTTGCAGTGAGTTTAGGTAGTAATGAAAGTCTAGCACAACACCCACATTCAATGACTCACTCCGACGTGCCTGATGAGGAAAAGGCGCAAATGGGTATCGAGCTCTCTTTAGTGCGAATCAGTGTAGGAATCGAGCATGCTG
>JAYPSS010000025.1:4645-12472 GCA_038133115.1 Flavobacteriaceae bacterium
CAAATGGGTATCGAGCTCTCTTTAGTGCGAATCAGTGTAGGAATCGAGCATGCTGATGACCTCATTGAAGACTTAAAACAAGCCTTGGAGAACGTGTGATCTATCGAATCGTACTTATCGTTTTGTTAGCAAGTCTTGGCGGATGTTCGACCCAAAAATCTCAAGGGAAATCATTAGTCGAAGAATCTATTCTTGCCCATGGAGGATTGAATAACTATACTAATCTTCAAGGTTTCAGGTATGAAAAAACGAGTTATACCCTAGACGCTCAAGAAGTAATTACTGATACTCTTGTTCAGCAATTTGAAATACCCAGGTTTGGCACAACTATTTTAATCACGGAGGATTCACTCCGAATAACACTCCAAAACGAGAACATTCAGACCTCAAAACCATTGGTAAGTGACCAACAGAATTACAAGGGTATTATCGAGGGAGCGAATTTTGTCTTTTTTCAGCCTTTTAAATTAAAGGATAAGGAAGCTCAAATTGAATACTTGGGATTGATGAATCCAAGCTTCTCAGAAAAAACCTTAGAGCAAATAAGGGTCACCTACCCTAATTCGAAGGATATCTGGTATTTTTTCTTTGACCACGAAACAAAACATGTATTGGCCAATGCAGTAGATCACAACGGAAAAATAAGTCTCATTCTAAACGACTCGTTACAATGGCATAAAAATCTATTCGTTCATAGCCGACGCAGAAGCTTTTTAAGTAATTCAAATTTTGAGCTAATTCGGCTTCAAGCGAGCTACAAATACAAAATGCTGAGCGTAGAATAACCACAGGTTCGGCAATTATAATACCTTTGATGTCAATAAATTGATTGAATCTTGAGACTTTACTCAAGAAAATAGCATGCTATTTAACCCTAAATACTTCTACAGACTTTCGTTTTGGACGAGTTTGTTCTGTTTTCTTCTTCTGATTTACGATTTCGGATTTCACTCGTCGATAACAGAAAGTTTCGATCTAGACCTTTTCTATTACTATGCATTACTAGTAGGATTAGTAAGTTCTGTACTTACCTATATCAACGATCGCAAAAGAATCTATCAGCGAATTGCAATTCTTGATGGTGTTTCTGGCCTCTTCTCGGGAGTCCTTTTAGCACTTCATTTTTTTACTCCAGAGAATTACGAATTCAGACAGGTTTCTGAGCAATTAAGCCTCGAAAAATTTGCTGCTGCCCTTCTTTTTTTCAAAGGATTTCTAGACTTAAGAGTAAGCTATAAAAGAACTGCTCTGAACCCGGCCCAACTCTTCTTGATTAGTTTTGTCGTGATCATCCTAGGCGGCACCTTATTATTGTCTTTGCCCGGGGCTACTTATGAAGGCATTGGTCTACTTGATGCACTTTTCACGGCAACGAGTGCGGTTTGTGTTACTGGCCTAATTGTGGTAGACACCGCTACACATTTTACCTTTTTTGGACAATCAATCCTCCTTTTTTTGATTCAAATTGGAGGGCTCGGAATACTAACTTTCGTCAGCTATTTTAGTTATTTCTTTAAAGGCGAAATAAGCTACGAGAAACAAATCGCCATCAATCAGATTAATAGCTCGGGGGCTATTGGTAAAGAACTGGGTTTATTAAAGAGCATCTTAATCATCACACTAAGTATTGAAGCCTTTTCGGCTTTACTTATCTTTTACAACACGGATCCGGCTGCTTTTACTAGTGTTTCTGAACGCGTGTTTTTCTCAGTTTTTCATGCAGTCTCTGCCTTCTGTAATGCAGGGTTTTCTACCCTCAGTGACTCGCTGATGCAAGATGGTTTTCAGTTTAATTATGGATTACAACTTGCCATTATTTTCACCTTTGTTCTTGGGGGGCTTGGTTTTCCGATCGTGTCTAACATCGTCTCTTATTTAAGCTACAAGACAAAAGGGGTGTTTTCGTTCTTTGACAAGCCGAATTATCGTCCGTGGGTATTAACACTAAACAGTCGGATAGCACTAATTACTACTATTGTCTTAACCGTCGGAGGAACACTCGTTTTTTTCGGACTTGAAAAAGATGGCGTACTCTCTTCACACTCAGGCTTTGGCAAGCTGGTTACCGCGCTATTTGGTGCTACCACACCACGTACAGCAGGCTTTAACACCGTTGACGCCAGTAATTTCAGATTTCCAACGTTACTACTCATTATGTTTTTAATGTGGGTAGGTGCCTCTCCAAAGTCAACAGGAGGAGGTATTAAAACCAGTACACTAGCCATTGCCGTCTTAAACATTTTAAGCTTAGCAAGGGGTCGTGAACGAATCGAATTGTATCGCCGAGAAATCGTTGAAGTTACGGTCAAGAGAGCATTTGCAATGATCTCCTTATCAATTATCGTTATTGCCATCGGGGTATTAGGTATATCCGCCTTTGAACCTGATCTTACGATGATTGAAATTGCCTTTGAAAGTGTTTCGGCCTACAGCACCACTGGGCTTAGTATGGGAATCACCTCAAGCCTCAGCCCTATTAGTAAATTCATTATCATTATATTAATGTTCGTTGGCCGCGTAAGTGCACTGACGGTGCTCATTGCGATATTCCGCAATGTGATTAACCAAAACTATCGCTACCCAAAAGAAGAAATTACAATCCACTAGTTATGAAATACATCATCATCGGACTTGGAAATTTTGGAGCTTCACTCGCTGAGAAACTAACCGCTCAGGGAAATGAAGTCTTCGCTGTAGACACAAGTAAAACAAAGGTTGATGCTTATAAAGAGAAGATCACCTACACCGTTCAGCTTGATGCTACAGATGAGCTCGCAGTTGCAGGGCTTCCACTCAAAGAAACAGATATTGTAATTATCGCTATCGGAGAAGATCAGGGAGCCAATGTGATGGCAACTGCGCTATTCAAGAATATGCAGGTGAAACGATTGGTGAGTCGTGCGATCAATCCGCTCCACGAAAAAGTATTACAAGCTATTGGGGTAGACGAGATCGTTCACCCTGAAGAGGAAACTGCAGAAAGATGGGCCAAAAAACTTTGCCTAGTAAACGTAGTGGACTCTTTTGAACTAAGCGATGACTTCAGTATCATCGAGGCTACCGTGCCTAATGAATACGTAGGCAAAACACTTAAAGAGGTTGGATTCAGATCGAAATATAATCTACTTGTACTGACCATCATTAAGCAAGTTACGGTTAACCCGCTACTCGGTAGTCCCAAGACTGAAAACCAAGTTCAAGGAGTTGCTTCTGCAGAACATGTGCTCGAACAAGGAGATATCCTAGTCCTTTACGGTTCAAACAAAGACCTCCAACACTTCCTTAAGCAAAAAGTGCGCTAAGATTCTCTGTTGATTACATACGCACTTGCCTGACGGGTCGGAAGAATCACAAGATCAGCAATGGTTACCGATTTAGGAGCTTCAACCATGTAAACGATTGCGTCGGCAACATCTTCAGCCCGAAGTGCATCTGCTCCTTGATAAACCGTTTTTGATCGGTCAGCGTCTCCCTTAAAACGCACCATGGAAAACTCGGTTTCAACTAGACCAGGGTGAATTGCACTAACTCTAATTAGTTCAGGATTGAGATCAAGGCGCAAACCATCTGTAAAATACTGAACAGCTGCCTTAGAAGCACAATACACGCTGCCCTTTGGGTAAGCCTCCTTTCCTGCAATGGAGCCGACATTAACGATGTGACCCCAGCTACTTTCGCGAAGCAATGGAAGAACAGCTTTGGTAACGTACATAAGTCCCTTGACATTACCATCAATCATGGCATCCCAGTCATCGAGGCTAGCTTCTTGAACAGTATCTAATCCGTGAGCATTCCCCGCATTATTTATCAGGACATTAATTGACTTCCACTGCTCTGGAAGATCCTCAATAGCCTGAAATACAGCCTGTTTATCGCGCACATCAAAAATAAGTCGATGAGTCTCAACCTTAACGGTATCAGAGAGTCGCTGGAGTCGCTCACTTCTTCGGCCGCAAAGGATTAGATCATAACCCTTTTCTGCAAGTGCTAAGGCCGTAGACCAGCCTATACCACTACTTGCACCGGTTATCAGTGCAATTTTTCTTTCGTTCATAGCTTATTTGAAGGTTTTATAAAGTGCGGAAAGTTCTTTGGCCAATGCAAAATCTAATTCGGTAAGACCACCTAAATCATGAGTCCAAAGTGTGATCGTAATTTCATTATATCGGTTACACCAATCGGGATGATGATTCAAACGTTCAATAAATGGGACAGCTTCGTGCATAAAATCAATGGCTCTCTCGAAGTTTTCGAATTCAAATCGAGCGACAATTCGATCAGATCGAAGTCCCCAATGACTTTCTAAACTTTTATGTTGCGTTTGTGCCTCGCTAACCGTCAATCTTTTCATAACTTCAAGGTACTAAAATCAATCGAATGAAAAGAAGACTCTTCAGTCTAGCGGCGATGATCCTGTCTTTTTCAGGGATCGCACAAATCGACCCAACAAATATCGAAATCATTAGAGATTCCTACGGCGTACCACATATTTATGCCCCTACTGACCAAGAAGTAGCCTATGGCCTTGCCTGGGCGCATGCCGAAGATGACTTTGAAACTATTCAATTAGGTTACCTCGCCGGCGACGCAAAACTTTCTAGATATATAGGTCTAAAAGGAGCAGGCGCTGATTTCCTCGCTCAACTTATTGAAGCAGAACGTACGGCAGCCGAGCAATTTAGCACTCTAAGTGATGAATTTGTAGCGGTGATTGAAGGATATGCTGCTGGCTTGAATGCTTATGCCGAAAAACACCCTGAAGAAGTATTAGAGAAGAGCCTATTCCCTGTCACTCCTGTAAAAATGGTGGCGTACTCCCAATTACAACTCTTCGTATCTAACGCTGCAGATCAGCTAGTGAAGCAAATTGTGTCCAATAAAACCCCAGAAATTGCAACCCCTAAAGACGACTCTAATGGCTCAAACCTCATCGCATTATCGAGCATAAAAACAGGGCAAGAAGCAAGTTTCTTAACGATCAATACGCACCAACCTTTAGAAGGACCAACGTCGTGGTACGAGGCGCATCTAGTAAGTGAAGAGGGAACGAATATTATCGGAACATTATTTCCCGGAGCCCCTTGTATTTTAACCGGTGCTAACGAAAACCTAGGGTGGACACATACCGTGAATTTTCAGGACAAAGCAGATGTGTTCCAACTCGAAATGGTCGATCCTAAACTACTCACCTACCAGTTCGACGACGAGGTATTAACGCTCAAAGAAAAACGAGCTAAGGTTTATCTAAAACTTCTCGGATTTAAAATTGGGATTAACAAAAAATATTACACCAGTGTTTACGGGCCTACTCTAAAAAACAGAAGCGGATTTTATTCAGTTAGAACACCTAGCACCACCACTATTAAAGCACTCGAACAGTGGTGGAGGATGAATAAAGCCAACAATTTCAATGAATTCTATGCAGCGCTTCAAATGAATGCCCTGCCAGGTTATAACATTGGATATGCGGACAAGTTTGATACCATATTCTATATCTCAAATGGCAAAATGCCCAAGCGAAACCCGGCCTATGATTGGACCAAAACAGTACCTGGAAATTCTAGTGAAACACTTTGGGATACCTACTACAAAACAGAAGAGCTTCCTCAAGTGATTAGTCCAGCTTCTGGATTTGTCTACAACGCTAATCACAGTCCATTCAAGTCTTCGGGTATTAAAGACAACCCCGATCCTAAAAAATTTGCTAGTGTTATGGGTTATGAGCTTTATGATAATAATAGAAGTACCCGACTTTATGAACTGCTCAGTGGAGATGATGAGATCACCTTTGAAGAGTTCAAGACCATCAAGTACGACCATACACTACCTACTCCACTCAATTACAACTATGTCGATTTTAATGCGGTATTTGAGATGAACCCCTCCGATTATCCAGGGGCTGGAGCGTTGTTACGAAAAATTCAGAGCTGGGACCGAGTAGCAGACATGAACTCTGAAGGAGCAGGTGTTTTTGCGATTCTTTATTACCAACTTCAAAAACTTTATGGGGAGCGTGATTCTGACAATAGCTTCAGCGAAGAAGTGATCTACAAGGCATTGAAAAAAACCTCTCGCTATTTAAAAAAGCATTTCAAAACACAGTCGATTACATTGGGTGAGTTTCAGCAGCTGGTGAGAGGCGAGAAGGCAATTCCGATCTGGGGAATGCCTGATGTGGTGACTGCAATGCGTGGGGTTCAGGATAAAAACGGCCGCTATCGAATTACCAATGGAGAATCTTATATCGGTCTGATTCAATTCACTCCTAAAGAAACGATTTATCGCTCTGTGATGTCTTACGGTAATAGTGAACGCCCAGAATCTCTTCATTACGACGATCAGATGAAACTCTATCAGAATTTTCAAACCAAGCCCATGCATTTCGATAAGCCTAGCGTGATCAAAGATGGGGTGCGACGTTATTCTCCTAAATAATTCGATAAGTCAGTAAGCTCAAATTGGATCGTAGCCCCTTGACGTATTTGAGCGATTTGATTTAAGCCTTTTTCGTCTGTGAGTAAAACTCTCGGATATCCGCCCGTAACTTGGCAATCGCGATGAAGAACAATCAATTCTCCTGAGGGAGTCAACTGCACAATGCCAGGAAAAACGACCGAAGACTTGATCGTAGAATGCCTTCGGTGAAGATAAGTCGAAGGGAGTACTCGAATCCCCATTCGATTATGACCCGCTACTTTTAGAGACAGATCACCCAGTTGCTCGGGGGTTTTTAAACAAGTGAATTCTGGTCCGGGGTAAACAATCATCTTCGAGCTGAGACTAACATCACTAGCATTACCAACGATCTTATCAGGGGCAGTATCTGTTGAAATATATTCAATCACATCCCCTTCTCTTAGCCGGGATACACCAAACAAACTCGGATGCATCGAACGGCTACCCATTCGAATCGAAGATTTAAAACCGCCCTTCACCGCTAGATAAGTATATACCCCTTCAGATGCCTGACTAAACTCAATTTCATCCTCGGGTTGAACAGGAATCACGCAGTTTGATTCCACGTCAATACCATTTAAGGTAAATTTCATTGGAGCACCCGAGACACAAACAAAGGTGGGCGAATCAAAACGATAGATCCCTCCTTGAATACTCATTTCTAAAACCGCATCATTAGGGTCATTTCCCAAAATAGTGTTTGCTCTTTTTGCCGACTGAGCATCCATAAAACCAGACCTAGGAACTGCATATTTGAAGTACCCCGTACGACCTAAATCTTGAATCGTATCTGAAAGGCCTGCTCGTTTAACAAACATGACTCAATAGTTTTTCCCGGTCAGAGCTAGTCTCCCAAATAAGCTGTAACGCTTTAAAATGAGACTCATCTATTTCATAGAAGCGCAGTCGATCTCCAGCCTTAACCATCACAGGAGGGTTCTTGTCAGGATCAAAGAACTGGTAGGGCGTGGTACCTAGAATATTCCATCCTCCACTCGTTTCGAAAGGATAAATAGCCATCTGTGCGGCTGCAAAAGCGACACTTTGAGCTGGGACTCTAGCCCTAGGAGAAGATCTACGAGGTAAATCGAGAGACTCAGGCACGCCTGAAGAGTAAAAAAAGCCGGGTAGAAATCCATAGCCTATGGCGGTGTACTCTCCTCTTTGATGAATCTCCTTTATTCGGTCAATACTCATTCCCTTTTTCTCTGCAATAAACTGCAAGTCGAGTCCATTGTACCAAATAGGGATGTACCATGTTCTGAAACTCGATTCGAAGGTTTCGTTCATCGAATCAAAAAAAGACGCTAACTCGTCTAAAATCAGGTTTAATTCAGTAGAAAAAACGGTGATCTCTCCGTTCAAAAAAAC